>NZ_JAOEDV010000036.1:0-42642 GCF_029837545.1 Stenotrophomonas sp. GD04024
ATTCACCCTAAAGTAGCGCCGACATCGGCCGACACGGTAGATTCACCAGATCGATCCGCGGGAATCCGGGTACCGCTCGCCGATGTCAGCTGTTTTTTCCCCCACCCCTGCCGACAAGGCCCGCCTGGCCGCGGCCGACCTGCCGCCGCGGGTGCGCGAACTGCTGGGCGCGTTGATCGGCCTGTGCCGGCAGACCCTGGCCGCGCCGCTGATCCTGACCGTCGAAGCGCTGGAACAGACCCTGCTGCACGACGCCGATCGCGCGCGCAATCCGCTGCAGCAGGCCGAACTGATGGCCCAGCGCGGACAACTGCATGCCTTTGCCGGTCACTTCCCCGACCGGATGCTGGATGCCGTTGCCGAGGCCTTGGCACGCCTGCGCGAGCCTGCGACTGCAGCCACCGCCGGGGCCACCCCGCCGCCGCTGCCCGGCGTGCTGGGGCTGTCGCTGGTGGCCGAGCATGACGTCGACCGCGACCTGCTGCTGACCGAGATGATCCGGCGCGAAACCCTGCGCTCGACCAATACCCTGAACCTGCTCGGGCAACGGCTGGGCGTGCTGGCGGCGGCGCCGGCATTCGAGGCCGACGCGCTGCCGCTGGCGCCGCAGGCATTGTGCGCGATGGTGCGCCGGCTCGCGGAGCAGGACACCCTCGGCGCCGACGTACAGCTGGCGCTGTATCGCAGCTTCGAGCGCCAGGTGCTGGAACGGCTGGGCGATGTGCTCGACCGCGCCAATGCGCTGCTGGCCCAGCACGGCGTTCTGCCCGGCCTGGTCTACACGCCCTACCTGGCCCGTTCGTCGAGCACGCGACGCATCATCACCCACTCCGTCGGCGGTGGCCGCGCGACGCAGCCGGCCAAGCGCGCCCCCGCAGCGCCGCTGACCGGCTGGAACGGATCGGCACCGTCGGGCTCGTGGTCGAACCTGGTGCAGGAAGCGGTCAGCGACGCCGGTGGCCGCGACACCGCCGTGCCTGGGCTCACCACCTCCACCGGCAGCGCGTTGCACGACCTGCTGCAGCAGGCCCGGCACGCCAGTACCGCGCCCACGCAGTCCGCTGCGGTACCCAGCGCCGCCGTGGATGCGGTGCTCGCTCGCCTGCAGGCCCAGTCCAGTGCCGCTACCGGCCTTGCCGACCTGCAGACTGCGGTGGTCGCCCAGCTGCGCAGCGAACACGGCGCGCAGGCCCAGCTGGGCAGCCACGACCGCGACAATCTCGACCTGCTGCGCCTGCTGATGCAGCAGGTACAGCAGCAGCAACGTCCCGACCCGGTACCGGCCGCGCTGCTGGCGCGCCTGCAGGTGCCGCTGGCGCGCGCGGCCATGGCCGACCCAGGCTTCTTCGTGCGTGACGAGCACCCCGCCCGCGAACTGCTCAACCAGATCGCCGAAGCCGGCGCCCACTGGCTCGGCGATGATGACGTCGACCCCCAACTGCTGCAGCGCATGGCGCAGAGCGTGCAGGGGCTGCTCGGCCAGGATGCGCGCACGCCCGAGGCCTTCGCTGCCGCCAATGAAGACGTGCAGCAGCACCAGCGCGCGGCCGCCCATCGCGCCGAGCTGGCCGAGCGCCGCCACGTCGAGGCCGCGCGCGGCAAGGAACGCCTGGACCTGGCACGACGCCAGGCCAGCGCACAGATCGACCAGTGCTGCGATACGCAGGCGCCGCCACGCTTCGTGCAGACCCTGCTGCGCCAGGCGTGGGCCGACGCCCTGACATTGACCCGCCTGCGCCATGGTGACGATTCACCGCAGTGGCAGGAGCGCCTGCAGCAGACCCAGCGCATCGCGGCGGTGACCGCCCAGGCCGCGGACGCTGCCGATGGCACCGACGCTGCGCTGGCCACCGAGGTGGAAGCGGCGCTGGTGCAGGTCGGCTACCACGCCGAGGAAGCTGCCGCTGTCGCGCGCCGCCTGGCCACGCCCGGCGGCGAGGACGAAAGCACATCGCGTACCGAACTCAGCGCACGCCTGAAAGCACGCGCGCGACTGGGCGAGCATGCCGGCACGTCCAGCGCAGGCGCGCCCGCCGAGCCACGCAGCAGTGCCGAAGAAGCCGCCTACCAACAGCTGTCCACCCTGCCGTTCGGCAGCTGGTTCGACATCGACACCGGCGATGGCACGCTGCGCCGCCAGCGCCTGTCGTGGTACAGCCTGCTGACCGGCAATGCGCTGATGGTCAATCCACGCGGACAGAAGATCGCCGATACCGACCTGGATACCCTCGCCCGCCAGCTCAGCGCCGGCCGCGCGCAGCTGGTCACCGAAGACAAGGGCCGCCTGGTTGATCGTGCCTGGCAGGCCAGCCTCGATGCGCTGCGTGCGCTGGCCGCTGGCCACAGCCGGAAAACCCCTGCATGAACACCCAGCCGCCACAGGACACCCGTCGCGCACCGCGCCGCCAGGTCTCGGACCTGGTGCCGGTGACCGACCAGATGCGCGACAGCGTAGTGGGCCGCCTCGGCAACGTCTCTGAAACCGGCATGCTGATGCTGGCCAGCGTGCCGTTGCGCGAGGATGCGCTGTACCAGCTGCGATTTCCGCTGCCGATGGCCGATGGCCGCCAGGAAGCCATCGACGTGGGCGTGCACCTGCTGTGGAGCGAACCGGCGCACGTGCCGGGACAGAGCTGGACCGGCTTCCGCTTCCTCACCCTGTCACGCGAACATCGGCAGCTGCTGCGCCAGTGGGTGGGCGAAGACAGCGACGAGGGACCGGTTTCGACGGCCTGAGTGCCGGTTCCGGCACAGCGGTTTTTCGCGGTATGCGGCAGAATCTAGGGCCGTTTTCCGTGTCGAGCCACCGCAATGATCCAGCAAGACCCCGGCGCCCTGTATTCCGACCACCTGGCCGTGCTGTGCCGGCGCGCCGAACAGGCGCTGGCCCGCGGCGGCTTCGATCACCTGGTGGTGCCCAGTGGCACCCTGCACTACCAGGTGTTCGACGATCGCGACTACCCGTACGCGGTGAATCCGCAGTTCAAGGCGTGGCTGCCGCTCACCCGCGTACCGAACAGCTGGATCGTGTTCACGCCCGGCAAGCGCCCGGCGGTGATCTTCCACCAGCCCTTCGATTACTGGCACGTGGTGCCGGATGCACCGAGCGGCTGGTGGGTGGAGCACTTCGACATCCACATCATCCGCACCCCCGAAGAAGCGCTGGCGCTGCTGCCGGCCGACCCGTCGCGCTGCGCGATCCTCGGCGAGCCGCAGAGCACGCTGGGTGCATTCGTGCCGAATAACCCGGCGCCGGTGGTGAACTACCTGGAATGGCACCGCGCCTACAAGACGCCGTATGAAATCGCGCTGATGCGCCAGGCGCAGGTGCTCGGCGTGCGTGGCCATCGCGCCGCCGAGGCCGCATTCCGCAATGGCGCCGACGAATTCAGCATCCACATGGCCTACTGCCAGGCCGTGGGCCAGGATGCAAATGAACTGCCGTACGGCAACATCGTCGCGCTGAACGAACACGCCGCCGTGCTGCACTACACCGAGCTGGGCCGCAAGGCGCCGCAGCCGCTGCGCAGCTTCCTGATCGATGCCGGCGCCAGCGCGCAGGGCTACGCCAGCGACATCACCCGCACCTACGCCGCGCACGGCCACGACGAGTTCGCCGCGATGATCGCCGCCGTCGATGCCGCCCAGCAGAAGATGTGTGCGGCGGTGCGCGCCGGCTTCGACTACAAGCAGCTGCACGTGGACGCGCATCTCTCGCTGATGGGCGTACTGAGGGACTTCGGCGTCATCAAGGTGTCGCCGCAGACCGCCGTGGAGACCGGCGTCAGCGCCGCGTTCTTCCCGCACGGCATCGGCCACCTGATCGGCCTGCAGGTGCACGACGTGGCCGGTTTCGCGGCCAGCGACGAAGGCGGCCGCGTCGAGCGCCCGGCGGGGCATCCCTACCTGCGCCTGACCCGCGTGCTGGAGCCGGGCATGGTGGTGACCATCGAACCGGGCCTGTACTTCATCGACATGCTGTTGAACGAAGTGAAGGACGCCGGCCATGGCGATGCGATCAACTGGGACCGCGTGGACTTCTTCCGTCCGTATGGCGGCATCCGCATCGAGGACGAAGTGCTGTGCACCGAGGGCGAGGCGGACAACCTGACGCGGCCGGAGTTTGCAGCGGCCAACGGCTGAGCCCCCTCGTGGTTGGATGCTGGATCAAAAGCCGCGCTTTGCGGGGCGGGGTGGGTTCGCGGGGGACGCCGTGAACCCATCCATGGGGGCTCGATGGCGCCATCCATGGCGCCAACGGTCCTGCAAACCCACCCCGCCCGGCCTTTGACAGTTTCCTGCGCGCGTCCAACCACGGAAAAGAAAATAGAAAAGCAAAAGCGGGTCGCTCGCTGCGCTCGCTCCGTGTCGACCAAGGTCGACACCCACCAAAAGCCGCAGTGGCCAGTAGATCCACGCCATGCGTGGATGATTCATTCGATATCTGACAGATGTGCCGACCAACGGTCGGCACCCACCAACAGCCGCAGGAACCTGTCGAAGGCGGGGCACTGTGGGTTTGCGGGGTGTGAGCCGCATGGATGCGGCGACCAAGCCCCCATGGATGGGTTTACGGCGTCCCCGCAAACCCACAGTGCCCCGCCATCCCACGGAATGCCGCTTCGGCTTTTGCACTTGCCGTTGCATCGAGCGGGTGCAGGGCTGCAAGCCCTGCCGAAACCCCTTACCCCGCCATCACCGCTTCGATCTCGTCGGCGCTGCGCGCCAGGCCTTCGGTCAACACGCGATGGCCGTCATCGGTGATCAGCACGTCATCCTCGGTGCGGATGCCGATACCGCGCCAGCGTGGCTCCACCGTCGTGTCGTCCACGCCGATGTACAACCCCGGCTCGATGGTGAACGCCATGCCCGGCTCCAGCAGGCGCGAATCACCGGCCAGGCGGTAATCGCCCACGTCGTGCACATCCAGCCCGATCCAGTGCCCGGTCTTGTGCCGGTAGAAGCGCTGGTACAGGCCTTCGGACAGGTTCTTTTCCAGGGTTCCCTTCAGCAGACCCAGCCGCAGCAGGCCCTCGGTCAGGGTCTGCACCGCCGCCAGGTGGCCGCTCTCGTACGGCACGCCCGGCTTCGCCTGCGCCAGTGCCGCGGCCTGTGCCTCACCGACCAGGTCGTGCAGCGCGCGCTGTTCGGCACTGAAGCGGCCATTCACCGGGAAGGTGCGGGTGATGTCGCTGGCGTAGCCGCGGTACTCGGCACCGGCATCGATCAGCACCAGCTCGCCATCACGCGACCGCGCGTTGTTGTCGCGGTAGTGCAGGATGCAGCCGTTGCGGCCTGCACCGACGATGCTGCAGTACGCCGGAACGGCATCATTGGCGCGGAACACGCGTTCCAGCTCGGCCTGCAGCTCGTACTCGTGGATTCCCGCCTTGGCCGCCTTCATCGCCGCCAGATGGGCGCGCACGCTGATCTGCGCGGCGTGCTGCATCAGCGCCACTTCGGCACCGGACTTGAACAGGCGCTGTTCGTGCAGCAGGTGGCCCAGCTCCAGGAACTCATGCGGCGGCTGCGCGCCATGGCGCACCTGTGAGCGCACGCGGTTGACCCAGCCGATCAGCTTCAGGTCGAAATCCGCGTCGCGGCCGAAGTGGTAGTAGACGCGCGAACGCCCTTCCAGCAGGCCCGGCAGGATGTCGTCCAGATCATCGATCGGGTAAGCGTCGTCCATGCCGAACTGCGCCACCGCGCCTTCCTGGCCGGCCCGGCTGCCGTCCCAGGCCTCGCGCTCGGCATCACGCTCGCGGCAGAACAGGATGGCCTCGCCATGGCGACGGCCGGGAATCAGCACCAGCACCGCTTCCGGCTCGGGGAAGCCACTCAGGTACTGGAAGTCCGAATCCTGCCGGAACGGATAATGGGTATCGAGGCTGCGCACCTTCTCCGCCGCAGCCGGCAGCACCAGGATCGCGTCCTCGCCGGCCATGTCCATCAGCTGGCGGCGGCGACGCTTGTACTCGCCGGCCGCGATGCCGGTGCGCTGCTTGATATCCATCAGTTCAGGCGCTGCCGATGGCGCGAGGCCAGCACCACGTCGCCGTGCAGCAGCAGCACCGCCACGCGGATGAATTCCTCGATCTCCGACAGGGCGTCGTCGTCGTCATCGCCACCGGCCTCGAAATCCTCGCTGGAGGCACGGGCCAGGCTGGCCATGTCGGTCAGCGCCTCTTCGCCCTCTTCGGACAGGGTCGGGCGACGACCGCCGCTGCCTAGGCCGAAACCGCCCAGGAACGAGCGGGTCCAGCTGAACATGGCATCGGCCTGCGCGGCCACGTCGTCGCTGTCGGTCAGCAACAGCTCGAAGGCGAAGTCGCGGTCTTCCAGCTGCTTGATGGTGACCTGCAGCAGCTGGCCCAGCACGCTGTCGGCGGCCACCGGCGACAGGTTGTCGTCGGCCAGCACGCGCGCCGGCCAGTCGTTGCCGGGGGCGCCGCCGGCGGCCAGCCAGCCGCACAGTGCGCCGTGCAGCTCGGCGGCGGTGGCGCCCAGGCCCAGTTCCTGGCTGGCGCGGTTAACGTCGTCGACGGAGGGAAGTTCAGTCATCGTGCGGCTCGTTCGGAAAGGAAACCCGGGGCGCGCCGGCGCGCCCGTGAGACCCCGTAGTGTAGCAATCCGACGGCCTCCTCCCCGTGGCCGTCCGGCCTTGCTGCGACAACGCTTGACCGCCCTTGCCCGGCTTGCCTATCGTGCCCGCATGGAACCCGCCGATCCCCTTGCCCAGCTGCAGGACTTCGCCGCCCGCGTGGAGGCGTTGCTTGAACGCAACCAGCGCCTGGCCGAGGAGAACCGCAGCCTGCGCCACCAGCAGGAACAGCTGGTGGCCGAGCGTTCCACGCTGCTGGCCAAGAACGAGCAGGCACGCTCGCGGGTGGAAGCAATGATCAGCCGGCTCAAATCCCTGGAGCAGCACACATGAGTGCCGAACCGGTCAGTGTCCGCATCCTCGATCGTGAATACACCGTGGGCGTCGGTGGCGATGAACGCGACAGCCTGATGGCCGCCGCGCGCCTGCTCGATGCCCGCATGCGCGAGATCCGCGGCAGCAACCGCATGGCCGCCGTGGACCGCGTGGCGGTACTGGCCGCGTTGAACCTGGCCCATGAACTGCAACTGCTGCGCGACGAGAACGCCCGCCAGGCAGTGGCGCTGCAGCAGACGCTGGCCGATCTGAACCGGCGCCTGGACCGCGCGATCGACGGCGGCGCCTGAAGAACGCGCACAACGCGTCTTCTCATATCTGAATTGGCACGGACTGTTGCCGACGAACGGCCTATCCAGATCCTGCGCGCTGGCTATAATGGCCACGCGTTCTCTGCGGTACTCGACGGCATGTGCAAACATTCGCCTTGTCCCTTAAGAACGACACCGGGAGCGCGACAGCGCCGGGAGTGCAGGTCCGCCTTGTAGCGGGAAGCCCGATGGTTCTCCAGCGTTCCCACTTGAGCCCCCGGGTTCAAGGTCGTTTCGCATGCATCGACATTGCGGAGAATGCAATATTCCAGCAAGGGCGGCGTCTTCGGGCGTCGCCCTTGTTCTTTGCGGCACAATGGCGGCTGATCCTTGCCGCACGCCGCCATGACCGACCCGCGCCAGGCCCTGCGCCACGACCTGCGGCAACGCCGCCGCGACCTTTCCGCCGCTGAGCGCATCGCCGCCGCCCAATCACTTGCCGATGCCCTGCTCGCATTGCCGTTCGCGCCGCGCGAAGGCGCCGTGGCCGGCTACTGGGCGCTGGACGGTGAAATCGCCCTGCACCGCTGGCAGCTGCAGTTGCCCGAAGGCCTCACCTACTGCCTGCCGGTGTTGGCCGGCGACGTGCTGCGCTTCGCACCGTGGCGCCCCGGCCAACCGCTGACCAGCAACCGTTACGGCATCCCCGAGCCCGACGTGGCGCTGGCAGACACGCTGGAACCGGCGCAGATGGCGCTGGTGGTGACCCCGCTGGTGGGCTTCGACCCGCAGTGCCGGCGGCTGGGCATGGGGGGCGGCTGGTATGATCGCAGCTTCGCCTTCCGCCATGACCGGCCGGCGCCGCCCTGGCTGGTCGGTGCGGCGTTCGCGGTGCAGCAGGTCGAGTCCTTGCCGGTGGCGTCGTGGGACGTGCCGGTGGATGCGATCTGCACCGAAGGCGGCACCCTGTTCCCCTCCGCTGCCCCCGTGAACGCATGACCGCCCGCAAGCGCTACTGGCTGATGAAGTCCGAACCGGACGCCTTCTCCATCGATGACCTGGCCAAGGTCAAGGTCGAACCCTGGAACGGGGTGCGCAACTACCAGGCGCGCAATTTCATGCGCGATGGCATGCAGGTCGGCGACGGCATCCTGTTCTATCACTCCAATACCAAGGTGCCGGGCATCGTCGGCCTGGCCACGGTGGCCAGCGCGGCCTATCCGGACGACACCCAGTTCGACCCGGCATCCGGCTACCACGACCCCAAGAGCACGCGCGAGAACCCGCGCTGGATGCTGGTGGACGTGGCCTTCGACCGCAAGCTCAAGCAGGTGATCGCGCTGGACGAGATCAAGCTGCACGCCGACGAACTCGGCGAAGGCTTCCCGCTGGTTGCCAAGGGCAATCGCCTGTCGGTGTTCCCGGTGACCGCCACGCAGTGGAAGCTGCTGCTGTCGCTGGAAAAGAAATCCTGATTCCCTGCCTGAGAGTTCTCCCATGTCCGAAGCCAAGCGCCTGGCCGCCGAGAAAGCCATCGAATACGTCGAAGACGGCATGATCGTCGGTGTCGGCACCGGGTCCACCGTGGCCTATTTCATCGATGCCCTGGCCCGCATCCAGCACCGCATCAAGGGCGCGGTGTCCAGTTCCGAGCAGAGCACCGCGCGCCTGAAGCAGCACGGCATCGAAGTGATCGAACTGAACCACAGCGGCAACCTGTCGCTGTACGTGGACGGCGCCGACGAGTGCGACCCGAACAAGTGCCTGATCAAGGGCGGTGGTGCCGCGCTGACCCGCGAGAAGATCATCGCCGAGGCCAGCGAGCGCTTCATCTGCATCGTCGACCCGAGCAAGCAGGTGCCGGTGCTGGGCGGTTTCCCGCTGCCGGTGGAAGTGATCCCGATGGCGCGCAGCCTGGTCGCCCGCCAGATCCGCGACATGACCGGCGGCCAGCCGACCTGGCGCGAAGGCGTGGTCACCGACAACGGCAACCAGATCCTGGACATCCACAACCTGCAGATCACCGATCCGGAGAAGCTGGAGCGCGAGCTCAACCAGCTGCCGGGCGTGGTCTGCGTCGGCCTGTTCGCGCGCCGTCGCGCCGACGTGGTGATCGTCGGCGGCGAGCCGCCGGTCGTGCTCTGACCCTTCCAAGGATCCTGACGATGTCGCTGTTGCGTTCGCTGCTGATGCTTCCGCTGCTGGCCCTGGCCGGCTGCGCCACCGACGCGGCCCGCCACTGGGTCGAGCTGGACGGCGCCCGCTACCAGGTCGAGCTGGCCACCAACGATGAAACCCGCGCGCGCGGGCTGATGTTCCGCGACCAGATGGCGGCCGACCACGGCATGCTGTTCGTCCACGACCGCGAAGAGATGCAGGCGTACTGGATGAAGAACACCAAGATCGCGCTGGACATCCTGTACTTCGACAACGAACGCAAACTGGTCACCCAGCAGCGCGACGTGCCGCCGTGCTCGGCCGGCGACATGTGTCCGCCGTACCCCAGCGGCGGCCCGGCGCGCTACGTGCTGGAACTCAACGCCGGCCAGGCCGAAAAGCTGAAGCTGAAGGACGGCACCGCGCTGACCTTCGGCCCGGGCATCGAGTAACAGGGTTCTGCCGGGCTGCGCCCGGCACCCGCGGTAGTGCCGGCCGCTGGCCGGCAACCCTGCAGGGGTCAGATCCCTTCCGCACGCGAAAGGGATCTGACCCCTGAATTTTTCACGCGGCACCGCTTGAAACCGTCTGCGAATGACGCCAGTCTGTGACCATGCAGGACCGGATCACACTCCCCGACTGGGATGCACTGGCCGACCTCGAAGACGAGGCGCTGCCGCTGTTGCCGACCGCGCTGCTGATCGCGCGCGATGAATACCCCGATCTGCAGCCGTCCACCTATGACGCGCTGATCCAGAGCCATGTCGACCACCTCCGCTCGGAAGTGGAGGCCATCGACAACAGCCCGTTGAAGATGGCGGCGATCAACCGCCACCTGTTCGACGAGCTGGGCTACAGCGGCGACCACGACGAGTACTACGACCCGCGCAACAGCTACCTCAACCAGGTGTTCGAGCGCCGCCTGGGCAATCCGATCTCGCTGGCCCTGGTGCAGATGGAAGTCTCGCGCCGGCTGGGTATTCCCCTTGATGGCGTATCTTTCCCCGGCCACTTCCTGGTGCGCCTGCCGGTGGATGACGGCGTGCTGGTGATGGACCCGTTCAACGGCGGCCGGCCACTGGACGTGGACGAACTGCGCGAGCGGGCCAAGTCACACCTGGGCGGGCAGATGCCCGACGACCAGGTGCTGGCGCAGATCCTCGACCCCGCGCCGGCGCGCGCGATCCTGATGCGCATGCTGCGCAACCTGCATGGCGTCTATGCCGAGGCCGGCGAATGGGACCGCGCCGCACGCAGTGCCGACCGGCTGCTCAAGCTGGCCCCGGAACAGGACGACGCCCTGCGCGACCGCGGCCTGGCCTACCTGCAGCTGGAGTACCTAGCCGGGGCCCGTCATGACCTGGGCCAGTACCTGAAGCGCAACCCCGAGGCGAGCGATGCGCAGTGGCTGCGGGACAAGCTGATCGACCTCGGCGGGCCGATGCCGCGGCTGCATTGATTCTATCAGGTGTGCGGACCAACGGTCCGCACCCACCCCAACGGTCCACACCCACTGGAAGGTCCGGTCAATCGACCTCGACCATCTCGAAATCGGCCTTGGTCACCCCGCAGTCCGGGCAGGTCCAGGTCTCGGGAATGTCCTCCCAGCGCGTGCCCGGCGCGATGCCCTCCTCCGGCAAGCCGTCCGCTTCGCTGTACAGGAAGCCGCAGACCACGCACATCCAGGTACGCAAGGTGGTGGGGGTGGCATCGCTCATCGGATAATCAGGGCTGGATTCACGGGCCGCCATTGTCCCATTGCGGTCCACTCACCGGTAGCCATCGATGACTTCAGCTTCCCCGGCGCCCCGCGGCGTCTACCTGATCACCCCGGATGAACCCGATACCGCACGCCTGCTGGTACGCACCGCGCCGCTGCTGGCCGCCGGCGCCACCTGGCTGCAGTACCGCAACAAGACCGCCAGTGACGCCCTGCGGCAGGAGCAGGCCACTGCCCTGCAGGGCCTGTGCGCTGCCCATGGCGTACCGCTGATCATCAATGACGACCCGCTGCTGGCCAAAGCAGTCGGCGCGGCCGGCGTGCATCTGGGCGGCACCGACGGCGACATCCCCAGCGCGCGTGCCCTGCTGGGGCCCGAGGCCATCATCGGCGCCTCCTGCTACGACCAGCTGGCCAATGCAGAAAAGGCCGTGGCCGCCGGCGCCAGCTATGTGGCCTTTGGCGCCTTCTTCCCCACCACCACCAAGATCACCACCAGCCGCGCCCACCCCGATCTGCTGCGGCAAAGCGCCGCACTGGGCGTGCCGCGGGTGGCGATCGGCGGGCTGACCCCGGACAATGTCGGTCCCATCATCGACGCCGGCGCCGATCTGGTCGCCGTGGTCAGCAGCGTGTTCGCCGCCGAAGACCCGGTCGCAACCCAGCACGCCCTCCTCGCCCAGTTCGCGTAACACCCAGGAAAGCCCCATGAACCACGACCAGTCCCACGCCCTGTTCTCCCGCGCCCAGCAGCTGCTGCCGGGCGGCGTCAATTCGCCGGTGCGCGCGTTCAAGTCGGTCGGCGGCGAGCCGTTCTTCGTCGAGCGCGCCGACGGCGCCTACCTGTACGACGTCGACGGCAACCGCTACATCGACTACGTCGGTTCCTGGGGCCCGATGATCGTCGGCCACAACCACCCGGCGGTGCGCCAGGCGGTGAAGAAGGCCATCGACAACGGCCTCTCGTTCGGCGCACCGTGCGCGGCCGAAGTGACCATGGCCGAGACCATCACCCGCCTGGTGCCGTCGTGCGAGATGGTGCGCATGGTCAACTCCGGCACCGAAGCCACGCTGTCGGCGATCCGCCTGGCGCGCGGCGCCACCGGCCGCAACCGCATCGTCAAGTTCGAAGGCTGCTACCACGGCCACGGCGACTCGTTCCTGGTCAAGGCCGGCAGCGGCATGCTGACCCTGGGCGTGCCGACCTCACCGGGTGTTCCGGCCGGGCTGAGCGAGCTGACCCTGACCTTGCCCTACAACGACTTCGACGCGGCCACCGCACTGTTCGAACAGCAGGGTGACGACATCGCCGGCCTGATCATCGAACCGGTGGTCGGCAACGCCAACTGCATTCCCCCGCGCGAGGGTTACCTGCAGCACCTGCGCGAACTGTGCACGAAGCATGGCGCGCTGCTGATCTTCGACGAGGTGATGACCGGCTTCCGCGTTGCCCTTGGCGGTGCGCAGGCGCACTACGGCATCACCCCGGACCTGACCACCTTCGGCAAGATCATCGGCGGCGGCATGCCGGTGGGCGCCTATGGCGGTCGCCGCGAGCTGATGCAGCAGATCGCCCCGGCCGGCCCGATCTACCAGGCTGGCACGCTGAGCGGCAACCCGGTGGCAATGGCCGCCGGCCTGGCGATGCTGGAACTTGTCCAGCAGCCGGGCTTCCATGCCGACCTCGCCGAGCGCACCGCGCGCCTGTGCGCGGGCCTTGAAGCGGCAGCCGCTGACGCTGGCGTGACGGTGACCACCACCCGCGTGGGCGCGATGTTCGGGCTGTTCTTCACCAGCGAAAAGGTGGAGACCTATGCGCAGGCCACCGCCTGCGACATCCCGGCGTTCAACCGCTTCTTCCACGCGATGCTGGAACAGGGCGTGTTCCTGGCACCATCCGCCTACGAGGCCGGTTTCCTGTCCAGCGCCCACGACGATGCCGTGATCGAGGCGACGCTGGCCGCTGCACGCGTGGCATTCAAGGCCGCCAAGGGCTGAGTGCTGCCCCGGTAGGTGCCAACCTTGGTTGGCACTGCCGCATCTGGTAGGTGCCAACCTTGGTTGGCACAGAGCAGTCGAGCATGGCTCGACTCTACAGACGGCATCAACCGAAGACGAGCTTGCCCTTCATCATCGCGAAGTGGCCGGGGAACGAGCAGAAGAAGGTGTAGTCGCCGCCCTTCTGCAGGCCCTGGGTGGAGAAGCGCACGCGCGTGGTCTCGCCACCTCCAATGACCTTGGTGTGGGCCAGCACGCGCTTGTCGGCATTCGGCAGGTAGCTGTCGGCCAGGGTCATGCGCATGCCCGCCATCGCCACCGGCTGGTAGTCGGCCGTGCGGGTCAGCACCCAGTTGTGCCCCATCGCGGTGGCGGCCAGCTTGCCGGTGTGGCGCAGGGTCAGGTCCACGGCACTGCAGTCGGCGGCAACCTTGATCTCGCGGCTGCTGAAGCTCATCTGGTCGGTGCTGTCGATGCTCACCGCACAGACCCGCGCCATCGCTGATGGCGCCAGCATCAGCGCACCCAGTCCCACTGCCACCGTCCAAGCCTTCATCGCTGCATCTCCTGCGGATTCAAGCGCCATTCTAGGCAGGCCCATGCGCTCCCGTCTGCGACCGTCTGTCGCATGCACGCTCCAGGGTTTGCGCGCATCCATGGCAATGGCATGCTCGGCCGATGCGGATCGACCTGTTGCTGCTGGATGTGGATGGCGTGCTGGTTCAGTACCAGCGCGCGCAGCGCGTGCTGCACCTGGCGCAGGCGCTGGACGTTTCCCCGCAGGCCGTGCAGGCCGCGCTGTACGACAGCGGGCTGGACGCCGCGCATGACCGTGGCGCGCTGGATGGCCCAACCTATCTGGCGCAGCTTGGCGGGCTTCTGGGCACGACGCTCGATGTGGCCGCCTGGGTGGCTGCACGGCAGGCCGCCAGCCATCCGCAGGTGGCCGTGCTGCAGCGGCTGCAGGCCCTGCAACTACCAATGGCGGTACTGACCAACAACGGCGCGCTGATGGTGCAGGCATTGCCCGCCCTGCTGCCGGACCTGTTTCCGGCGCTGCAGGACCGCGTGTTCTGCAGTGCCGATTTCGGCCTGCGCAAACCGCAGCCAAGGGTGTTCCAGCGCGTGCTCGAGGTACTGCAGGTTGCGCCTGCGCGCACCTTGTTCATCGATGATCTTTTCGCCAACGTGCGCGGCGCGCGCGCGGCCGGCCTGCACGCCGAAACGGTGCGCGACGGCCGCGGGTTGGGGAAGGTGTTGAAGCGCTACGCAATCCTGTAGAGCCGAGCATCGGCCCGGCTCTACAGCCGAGGATCAGCGCGTGGCGATGAACGCGGCAATCGCCGCGCGCAGGCGCTTCAGGCCTTCGGCCACTTCTTCGTCGGTGATGTTCAGCGACGGCACGAAGCGCAGCACGTCCGGGCCGGCCTGCAGGGTCAGCAGGCCCTGCTCGGCGGCATGGTCGAGGATGGCACCGGCCTGGCCGGCGAAGTCCTTGCTCAGCACCGCGCCCAGCATCAGGCCACGGCCACGCACCTCGCTGAACACGCCAAACTCGTCGTTGATACGGGCGAAGCCATCGCGCAGCGCCTTCGACTGGCGGCTGACGTTGGCGGCGATCTCCGCCGAGGCCAGCTTGCGCAGGGCCACACGAGCGACCGCCGCGGCCAGCGGGTTGCCACCGAAGGTGGTGCCGTGCGCGCCGAACTGCATGGTCTCGGCCACCTTCGGGCCGGCCAGCATCGCGCCGATCGGGAAACCACCGCCCAGTGCCTTGGCCAGGGTAACCATGTCCGGCACCACATCGTCCTGCCAGTGCGCGAACAGCGTGCCGGTGCGGCCCATGCCGGCCTGGATCTCGTCCAGCACCAGCAGTGCGTTGTGCTGGTCGCACAGTTCGCGCACGCGCTTGAGGAAACCGGACCTGGCCGGCATCACGCCGCCCTCGCCCTGGATCGGCTCCAGCATCACCGCTGCCACGTCACCGGCGGCCATCGCGGTTTCCAGCTGCACTTCATCGTTGAAATCGATGTAGCGGAAGCCACCGGGCAGTGGCTCGTAGCCTTCCTGGTACTTCGGCTGGGCCGTGGCGGTCACCGCGCCCATCGTGCGGCCGTGGAAGCTGCCACGGAAGGTGATGATCACCCGCTTGTCGGCCGGGCGGCCCTGGCTGGAGGCCCACTTGCGCACCATCTTGATCGCCACTTCGTTGGCTTCGGCGCCGGAATTGCACAGGAACACGCGCTCGGCGAAGCGGCTGGCCTTCACCAGCTCTTCGGCCAGGTGCAGCGGCGGTGCGCTGTAGAACACGTTGCTGGTGTGCCAGAGCTTGCCGGCCTGCTCGACCAGCGCGGCCACCAGGTCCGGGTCGTTGTGGCCCAGGCCACACACGGCGATGCCGGCGGCCAGGTCGATGAACTCACGGCCCTGGCTGTCCCACACGCGGGCGCCCTGGCCTCGCTCCAGTACCACCTGGCGGGGCTTGTAGACCGGCAGGTAGTAGTGCGAAAGGGAGATCAGCGGATCGGTCGCGGCGGTCATGGCAGTCGGCAGGATTCAGGAATCCCCATTCTCGCGCCGGAACCCCTGCGGCACAATGCGCCCATGCGACCGTTTTCCGCCCCCCAGCTGAACCCCGCCACCGAGACCGGCTGGCGCCGTCGGTGGTTCGACATCATCTACCGCCACGACTCGCGGCCTTCGCGCAATTTCGACCTGATCCTGGTGGTGGCGATCATCGCCAGCATCCTGGTGGTGATGATCGACAGCGTGCAGCACCTGCATGCCGAATGGTCCACCGGCCTGTACATCCTGGAATGGGCGTTCACGATCATCTTCACCGCCGAGTACCTGCTGCGGCTGGCGGTGGTCAAGCGCCCGCTGCGCTACGCGGTAAGCATCTGGGGCATCATCGACCTGCTGTCGATCCTGCCCGCCTACCTGTCGATGTTCATTCCCGGCGCGCAGAGCCTGCTGGTGGTGCGCGCGCTGCGCATCCTGCGCGTGTTCCGCATCCTCAAGCTGACCCGCTACATCGAGGAAAGCGGCGTGCTGATGACGTCGCTGTGGCGCAGCCGGCGCAAGGTGCTGGTGTTCCTGTTCACGGTGATCACCATCACCATCATCGCTGGCGCGCTGATGTACGTTATCGAAGGGCCGGAACATGGCTTCAGCAACATTCCGGCCAGCATGTACTGGGCGGTGGTGACCATGGCCACGGTCGGTTTCGGCGACATCGTGCCGCAGACCGTACTCGGCCGCTTCGTCACCTCGGTGCTGATCCTGATCGGCTACAGCATCATTGCCGTGCCCACCGGCATCTACACCGCCGAACTGGCCAGCACCATGCGCGAAGCCGAGCTGGCCGCACGCCGCGATGCCCGCGGCTGCCCGCACTGCGGGCTGGAAGGCCACGAGCCGGACGCCCGCCACTGCCGCAGGTGCGGCGGTGAACTGCCGGATGCGTTCAACCATTGAGGCACATGCCGGCCAGCGGCCAGCACTACCCTCGGTAGATCCACGCCATGCGTGGATCCTCCTCAACGC
This sequence comes from Stenotrophomonas sp. GD04024, assembly GCF_029837545.1. Classification (NCBI taxonomy): domain Bacteria; kingdom Pseudomonadati; phylum Pseudomonadota; class Gammaproteobacteria; order Lysobacterales; family Lysobacteraceae; genus Stenotrophomonas; species Stenotrophomonas sp. GD04024. The sequence goes on from NZ_JAOEDV010000036.1 coordinate 16,610, forward strand.
ATGCGATTGCTGGTGGTCACCAGGTCGTTGTACGCGTCCAGGATCGTCGACTGCGCGCCTTCGGGATCGGTGGTGAGCCAGCTGCCCGAGGCCTTGCGCTCGGCCGCCAGCGCTTCGGGGCTGATCGGCTTTCCCTGTTCCAGGCGCTCGACGCCGCGGCCTGCGGTACGCACCAGCTTGTCGGCCGAGCGCTGCACGTGGCCCCACATCGGGTCGTCCTTGCCGACACCGCCGTTCTGCACTTCGGTCACCAGCGCCTGATACTCGGCCAGCTGCTTGCGCACTACCGCCAGGTCCGGCGCGTCCCCCTGGAACGCCATGGCCAGCTGCTTGCCATCGCCGAGGATGCGCAGGTGGTAGTAGGCCAGCGAGCGACCCTCGCTTTCCTCGATCCGCTTCAGCTCCGCAGCGCGGCGCTCGTTCTCGTTCTTCTCCAGCGCCACATCCATCGCTTCGCTGGCCTTGAAGAAGGCGGCATAGGCCTGCATCAGCGGCGCATGCTGCGCGCGCATGCCTTCGCCCCCATCACGACGGTAGTCTTCACGGGTGAAGTAGCCATCGGCGCGCTCGGTCAGGGCATTCAGGGCCTGGAACGCCTGCTGATAGTCGCGCGCGGGGCCATCCATCGGCAGTGCCGGGGTCTTCGCCAGTGCGTCGGTCATCGACTGGCCGCAATACTCGACCCGGTGCGACAGCACCTTGCCGGGCGAGCGCGGTTGCGCTTCCTTGCCGGTCGGGCCGGCCTCGGGATCCTTCATCCAGCCGGTGTAGGCCTGGAAACCTTCGTGAACGGGCTGTTCGACGCCGTTGTAGCACTCGATGTAGGCATTGACCTTTACCAGCCCGGGGTCGGCCACGGCCAACCCCGCCGGCTTGTTGCAGCCGGCCAGGCCTGCCAGCGAGCCAAGCAGAAGCAACGGAAGCATGCGTGTGGATGCGTTCAAATCAGTTCCTTGCACAAGTAAAAACTGCAGTCATCGTGGTTCATCGCGCCCACGCCCGTCCCGGCAGCGCCGGAAGACGCCGCCCTTCGGCGCCCCGCCATGGGTTACGTCGCAATCGACCTGTTCGATTACGACAAAATGGCGCGATGATCGCCTCGGTTACTGGCGATTGCTCTGGAAAACGAGCGTGTTGTATTCCTGCATCAGCTTGCTGGCAGAGCCGCGCGGCGCCATCGAGGGCGAATCAAGCATGCGCCGCTCGAAATCGGTGTAGGGCTTGTTCTCGCTGACACGCTGCAGCCGCTCCTTGCCTTCGCGGCGGAAATTCTCGGCTCCACGCTCGAAGCCTTCCCAGTCCGTCTTGCCCGGCTGCTGGTCGGCAACCTTGGCGTGCGCTTCATCGGAAATGCGGTTGAAGGCATCCAGGTGCTCGCGGGCCGCGGCCTGATCAAAGCCGTCATCGGTCATCAGCTCCACGATCGCCTTCGCTTCCAGCATCATCGCCAGACGGTAGTACTCGCGCGTGCGCCCCTCGGCCTGTTCCAGTGCTTTGAGCTGCTCGCGCTGGGCAGCGTCGTTGTGGCGCTCCAGCGCGGTGTTGAACGTTTCGCTGGCAACCACGAAGTCCTTGAAGGCGGCCATCAAGGGCGCATGCATCTGCTTGCCCTTGGCAAACTGGTCGTCTTCGTAGTCCTGGCGATCGTAGTAGTCGTGCGCGTCCTTGCTGAGCGGCACCAGTGCCTTCAGCGCCTGCTGATACCGGCCAGCAGCGGCATCAAGATCGGCCAGGGCCGGCTTGGCAGCGATCGCTTCGGTCACCGGCGCGTCGCACTGCTTCATGTCGTAGTCGCTGATCTCGAACGGCCCGTACACCTGCGTCTCGCGCCCGCTCGGGCCGGCGTCGACGTCCTTGATCCAGCGCGTGTAGGACTCGATGCTGCCGTGTGTTTTCGAATCAAGCGCGTTGAAGCAGCCGATGTAGGCGTTGAGTTTTGCGGTCAACTGCTGCTGTGCGTCGGAGTTCGCGGTGCTGGCCTCCGGCTTGCCGGAAGGACCAGCGTCACCCGCGGTTGCCGGCGCCTTGCCACCGCAAGCGCCCAGGATCAATGACAGCGACGCGGCCAGCGCCGCGTGGGAAAGAGTGCGTGACATGCGTTCACTTCCTTGTTGAAAACGATTACAGCTGCGCATTCTAGCGCAGCTGGCCGAGGGTCGCAGCCCTCGGCCTCGTCCAACGGGTCACGCTCAATCCAGGAACAGGTCCGGCAGCAACGGCCGCGACGGATCAACTGCATAGCCCGACAGATCGGTGACACCGGCCTGTGCCAGCACCTCATCATCGATCAGGAACCGGCCGTGGAAGCCGGCCGCTTCGCGCACCAGCACGGCGTGCGCGGCGTCGGCCATGATCTGCGGCGTGCGGCACCCGGCGGCATCCACGCCCGGAATCATGTTGATCGCATCGGTGGCAATCACCGTGCGCGGCCACAGCGCATTGACCGCCACGCCCTGCGGGCCGAACTCCGCGGCCAGGCCGAGCGTGACGAAGCTCATGCCCATCTTCGCCAGCGTATAGCCGGTGTGCGGGCCCCACCACTTCGGCTCCAGGCTGGGCGGCGGTGCCAGGGTGAGGATATGCGGGTTGGGCGCCTGCAGCAGGTAAGGCAGGCAGGCCTGCGCGCACAGGAAGCTGCCGCGCGCGTTGACCTGCTGCATCAGGTCGAAGCGCTTCATCGGCGTATCCAGCGTGCCGCGCAGCCAGATCGCGCTGGCGTTGTTGACCAGGATGTCGATGCCGCCGAAGGTGTCGACGGTGGCGGCGACGGCCGCCTGCACCTGCTCTTCCTCGCGGATGTCGCACTTCAGGGCCAGGCCCTGGCCACCGGCCGCCGTAACCGCCTCGGCCGCGCTGTGGATGGTGCCCGGCAGCTTCGGGTTCGGTACCGACGACTTGGCGGCGATGGCCACGTTGGCGCCGTCACGCGCGGCGCGCAACGCGATGGCCAGGCCGATGCCGCGCGAGCCACCGGTGATGAAAAGCGTTTTGCCCTGCAGACTGCCCACGTTCCACACTCCAGCGTATGCAATGAGCCGCTAGTATGCCGCGCCGACGCGGAGTTCACCCGGCCTTGACGATACTCGGGCCTCCAGACAACGCACGAGGTCCACGCCATGCGCCGTTCCCGCCTGCTGCTGCCTGCCTTGGGGCTCGCCCTGCTGACCGCCTGCCAGGGCCGTTCGCCGGAACCCGGCAAGGAGCCGTCCGCCGGTGACGCGCCCAGCGCGGCCAAGGCCGCTGCGGATGGCAGGATGCGCTGGAGTGAGGCGGTGGTCTGGGATGGCGACCTCAACGCCTGCCGCCAGGGCGAGAATGCGGCCACGCGTGACTGCCTGCGCGATGCGATGCACGCCGGTGGCGCCAGCGCCGATGCGATCACCGCCGCCGAACAGTTGTCCACCGGCGGCGAACTGGCCTACGTGACCGCCTGGCACGAGAGTGACGGGCTGGGCGTGGCCACGGTGGAGTACCCGTTCCGCGCCAACACCAACGAAGGCACCCGCCTGGTCGACGCCAGTGGCAAGCGCATCGATGTGGATGCCGTGCAGCTGGACGACACCCTGCGCGCGGACCCGACGGTGCAGGAACTGCTGAAGGCCAACCCGCAGGCGACGCCGTTCGCACCCGCGCAGTCGGCGGGAGCGACGCCGCTGGAGAATGGCGGCATCCGCCTGCTGTACCGCACACCGCTGCGCGACTGCCACGCCTGCCCGGATGTGGGCCAGCTGCAGATCGCCTACGACTTCGACGCCAAGCGCAACTTCATTGGCCAGCAGGTGGTGCCGGCGGCGCCGTAAGGTCACCGGCACTCACCTTCGTGGAGTCGAGCTTGCTCGACTGATTCTGGCGTTTCAGTCGAGCGAGCTCGACTCTACAACGGCCTCGGCGCATCCACGCATTGCCTGGACCTACCCATACGCGCGTACCTGCTTCTGCAGCAGGTGCGGCACGATCAGCCGGTGCACCGGGGCTACCGGCAGCATGTACAGGCGCCCGAACGCGTTGTGGGTGTGCACCACCGTCGCCACTTCCAGCACATCGCCCTGCCACTGCAGGGCCAACTGCACGCGCAGGTGGCGGTCGTTGTCTTCCAGCACGATGGCATCGGCATCCAGCGACTGCAGCGTGAAGATGCCGAGCCGCTGCCCCGGACGCGGTTGCTCGATGTCCTGCACAGCGCGCAGCGAACCCAGGTCCTTCATGCCCAACAGGCGCATGCCGCGATTGCGCAGTGCCATCAGCCCGTCGAACCAGCCAGGAATGCTCGCCGCCATGTCACGGTAGGCCTGCAACGCGGTTCGATCCCCGCGATGTGTGCTGGCCTGGCAGGCATGTACAAAGTGGGCACCGGCCATCTGCGCGCGCAGCACGCTGCCCGCACTCGGCGCGGCGGTCACCACCTGCGATGCCCTCACGGCTTCGGCCCCTGCCCCTCGTTGTCTTCCCAGTGCAGGATGCGCCGGGTGACGAAGCGGTAGACCGGCTTGCCGGTGGCGAACCACAGCTCGCGCACCCACGAAGTGCGCTTGAGCACGCGCTTCTCCACCGGAGTGAGCGACTCGCGGCAATACATGCGCTTGTGCTTGAGCAGGTGGCGCAGGTCCTCGCGGGCCAGCAGGCGCATCCAGCGCGAACGCGGATCGCCGATCACCGCCAGCTGGAAGTCGATCAGCGCTGGACGGCCATCCTCGGTGACCAGCCAGTTGGCTTCCTTGGCCAGATCGTTGTGGGCCACGCCGCGCCGATGCAGGTGCTGCAGCAGCCGTCGCGCAGAATGGAACCAGGCCACGTCGCCGCGGGGTGGACGCTGGTACATCGCATCGCCCGCCATGAAGCTGCGGTCGAGGTGGCGGCCATCCCAGGCCAGCAGCTGCGGTACGTCAGGCATGCCATGGATGTGCTGCAGCGCGCGTGCTTCGCGGCGTGCCAGCCACCACGCAGGCAGCCGCAGCCACAGCGGCGTGGCGCCCAGATCGCGGCGCACGAACGGGCCATCGGGGCCTTTCACAAGGAGGATGCGACCGAAGCTGTCGGCCTTCAAGGCATGCGGTGGAGCGTCTGGCGTATGCGGCATGGGCCCATTCTAGGCGATGGCGCCGGTTGCAAACGGTCACGAAGCGGCTGGGAACCAGTCACCTTCACGCCCCTATAATCGGGCAATGGACTCTTCATGGATCGACGCCACCCTCGCGTGGATTGCCGCTCACCCCGTGCTGGCGGGTGCCGTTATCTTCCTCATCGCCTTCTGCGATGCGGTCATCATTCTCGGCGCCATCGTGCCGGCCCTGCCGCTGCTGTTCGCGGTGGGCGTGTTCATCGGCCTGGGCCAGATCTCCGGGCCGTACGCGGTGGCGGCGGCAGCGTTGGGCGCGTTCGCCGGTGATGGCATCAGCTACTGGATCGGCCGTCGCTGGGGTGACCGCCTGCGCGGCATCTGGCCGTTCAGCCGCTATCCGCAGCTGCTCGATCGCGGCGAGAACCTGTTCCGCCGCAATGCGTTCAAGAGCATCCTGATCGCACGCTACGTCGGTGCGATCCGCCCGTTCGTGCCGGCCATTGCCGGCATGATGAAGATGCCTGCCAGCCGCTACATGCAGGCCAGCGGCATCGCCAGCATTTCCTGGGCGGTGCTGTTCCTGGCCCCCGGCTGGGTTCTGGGCGAAGCCTATGACGCGGTGGCCGCCGTGGCCGGACGCCTGGTGGTGGTGGTCGGCCTGCTGATGGTGATCCTCGGCCTGGTCTGGGCCATCGTGCTGTACGGCTACCGCTGGTCGGCCGCACGCATGGACAACTGGCTGGCGCGCCTGCTGGACTGGTCCAACCGCCACCCGACGCTGGGCCGCTACACCGTCGGCGTGCTCGACCCGAAACGACGTGAATCGGTACCGCTGGCGATGCTGGCGCTGATGCTGCTGGTGCTGGGCTGGGGCTGGTTCGCGCTGCTGACCGTGGTGGTCGCGCATGGCGAACCGCTGGCGATCGACCTGCTGGTGCACCAGGCCATGCTGGCGCTGCGCAACCCGCTGGCCGACTACCCGATGGCGGCACTGGCATCGCTGGGCGCCTGGCAGGTACTGCTGCCGGCCACCGCGGCGGCGATGGGCTACCTGATCTGGCGCCGACGCTGGATGGCCGCCGCGCACTGGCTGGCCGCACTGGCCTTCGGCCTTGCGCTGACCATGCTGCTCGGCGCCACCGTGGATGTGGTGCGCCCGGTCGATGCCAGCAGCGGCTTCGGCTTCCCGTCGGTGTCGGTGACCATGGCCACCATCACCTTCGGCTTCTTCGCGGTGCTGATCGCGCGCGAGATGCCCGGCCGCACCCGCGTCTGGCCGTACCTGGTGTCGGGCATCGTGGTCAGCCTGATCGGCTTCTCGCGGCTGTACCTGGGCGCGCACTGGCTGAGCGATGTGATCGGCGGCATGCTGTTCGGCACGTTCTGGCTGCTGGTGCTGGGCATCGCCTACCGTCGGCGCTTCAACCGCTCGTTCTGGGTGAAGCCGGTGGCGTGGCTGTTCTACGGCGTCTTCGCCCTGGCGGCGATGTGGTACGCGCCGCGCCACATCCCGGTGAAGCTGGAGCGCTTTGAACCGACCCTGCCGGCGCCGCAGGCGATGGACATGCAGGCGTGGTGGCAGCACGACTGGTCGACGCTGCCGGCGCGCCGCAACGAGTTCGACGATGACCAGCGCTGGCCGCTGGACGTGCAGGTGGCCGGCCCGCTGGCGCCGCTGCAGGCGCAGCTGGAAGCCCGCGGCTGGAAGCGGCAGGAACAGGCCGGCTGGCAGGAAGCCCTGCTGATGCTGGACAAGAACACCGGCGCCGACCAACTGCCGGTACTGCCGGCCACGCTGGAAACGCGGGTGGAAGCGCTGCTGATGGTGCGCCAGGGTGCGCAGCCGGATGAGCGCTACGTACTGCGCCTGTGGCCGGCCCCGGCCCAGCTGCAGCCCGGCGATACGCCACTATGGCTGGGCAGCGCACAGACCCTGCGCTACGAGCGCCACTTCGAATGGATCGGCATGTGGCATCCGCTGCGCGGCGTCGACCCGGCCATGAACGCGGTGAAGGAGGCCGTACAGGGCCTGCCGCAGCGCGAGGACGTGCACGGCGAGACCGGGTTGCCGGTACTGCGGTTGAAGACCACCGCGCGCTGACGGAGGCGGTGCTGCTCTGGTAGTCGCCAACCTTGGTTGGCGCTTCGGGTAAAGGCTGCCAACCAAGGTTGGCATCTACCGGTTACGCCGCGCTCCGGTAGTGGCCAACCTTGGTTGGCCTTTGCCGGCTACGGCATCCAGCCCAGCAACTGCTGCAGGCGCTGATGCGGGTCGTCCATCTGCAGCAGCTGCAGGCGCTGCTGCTCGCTCAGCGGCAGCAGTTCGGCCAGGCGCCAACCGACCCAGCTCGCCTGATCCAGCAGTGCCGGATTCGCCGGCGCATACGCCTCGCCCGCCTGTTCGATGATGTGCCCCAGCACCGTGGCCAGCAGCGCATGCTGTGGCCGCAGTTCGTCGTCGGGATCTTCCTCGCACCAACTCACGTCGGCCACCACCAGGCCGTTGTCACGGACCCGCGTGCGCTCGACATGGAAGCGGCGGGTGCCACGCAGGCGCAGCTGCAGCACGCCATCGGCGCCGACATCGAAATCTTCGATGCGGACCTGCACGCCATACGCCGCCGGCGTCGCCGGTGCGCCCACTTCCTGGCCGTCGAGAATCAGGCAGACGCCAAAGCCCTCGCCACTGCGGCCGCTGTCGCGGACCAGATCCAGATAGCGTCGCTCGAACACGCGCAGGCCCACCGCTGCACCCGGCACCAGCGTGCTGTGCAGCGGGAACAGCGGCAGCGAACCGTCGGCGCTCATCGGGCCTGCAGGGCGGCGAGGAAGCGGCGCGGTGCGCCGTCGAAGCCACCGTTGGACATGAACACCACATGGTCACCACTGCGTGCATGGGACTGCAGCTGTGCCAGCAGTGCATCGGTATCGGGTACCGCGTGCGCTTGGCCGCGTACCGCGGCGATCACCGCGGCAGCGTCCCAGGCCAGCTCCGGGCGGTGCAGGAACACCACTTCATCGGCCAGTGCCAGCGACGGCGCCAGCGCCTGTGCATGTGCACCCAGCCGCATCGAGTTGCTGCGCGGCTCCATCGCGACCACGATGCGTGCATCGCCGACCTTGGCACGCAGGCCTTCCAGCGTGGTGGCGATCGCCGTCGGGTGATGGGCGAAGTCGTCGTAGACGGTGATGCCATCAACGCTGCCGATCACTTCCATGCGGCGCTTGACGCTGCGGAACCGCGCCAGCGCCGGGATCACATCAGCAGGCGCCACGCCTACCGCATGCGCGGCCGCCAGCGCGGCCAGGCCGTTGAGCACATTGTGCCGGCCCAGCAGCGACCACTGCACATCACCCAGCGGCTGGCCTCGATGATGCACGCGGAACGCGCTGCCATCGGCAGCCAGCAGCTCGGCATGCCACTCCAGCGACGGATCGAATCCGAAGCGCTCTATCGGGGTCCAGCAGCCCATCGCCAGCACTTCGGCCAGGTACTTGTCTTCGCCGTTGACGATCAGGCGGCCACGCGCCGGCACCGTACGCACCAGGTGATGGAACTGGCGCTGGATCGCCGCCACGTCCGGGAAGATGTCGGCGTGGTCGTATTCAAGGTTGTTGAGGATGGCCACCAGCGGCCGGTAGTGCACGAACTTGCTGCGCTTGTCGAAGAATGCGGTGTCGTACTCGTCGGCCTCGACCACGAACTCGCGGCCCTGGCCGAGCCGGGCGGAGACGCCGAAATCCTCGGCCACGCCGCCGATCAGGAAGCCCGGCGAACGCCCGGCGCTTTCCAGCAGCCAGGTGAGGATGGTGGTGGTGGTGGTCTTGCCATGGGTACCGGCCACGGCCAGGGTGTCACGCCCCGGCAGCACCCGTTCGGACAGCCATTGCGCGCCGGAAATGTAGCGCTGGCCAGCGTCAAGCACGGCCTCCACGGCCGCGTTGCCCCGCGACAACGCGTTGCCGATCACCACCTCATCGGTGCCGGCCGGCACGCTGTCGGCGCGATAGCCCTGGTCCAGGGTGATGCCCAGCTGTTCCAGCTGGGTGGACATCGGCGGATAGATGGCCTGGTCGCTGCCGCTGACCGGATGGCCCAGTTCCCGCGCCAGGGCGGCCACGCCGCCCATGAAGGTGCCGGCGATTGCAAGGATATGTACGCTGCTCATGACCGAGGATTGTGACCGATGACGGCTGTATAGGGCCAATGTCCGCGCTTGGGTAAGACAAGTCCTACACAGGATGTGAGAAAACTCCAATCATCTGTCAGGGAATTCCCGATAGCGATGTTCTGTGAACCCGGACACAATTCGAACTGCCAGCCGCAGTACCCGAACCGGTCCTACTCCCCAAGAGGCCATCCCCAAGGGAGCTCATGCTGCGGGGCCCTGAGCAAGCCCTCTGCTGGCGCCTATCAAACGACACAGGCCTGATCCTCGCGGACCAGGCCTGTGTTTTTTTGTGCCGGGGGCCGGAACAGTGTCCCGGCCGCGCCGGATCAAGCCTTGATCGCCGCCAGGATGCGCGCTTCGATCTCGTCCAGCTCACCGACGCCGTCGACGCGGGCCAGGGTGCCACGGCCGGCGTAGAAGTCGACCACCGGGGCGGTCTGGTCGTTGTAGACCTGCAGGCGCTGGCGCACCGCTTCCGGCGTGTCATCGGCACGCCCCTGCTCCTTGGCACGACCGGCGATGCGCTCGACCAGCAGCTCGGTGGCCACGTCCAGCTGCACCACCGCGTCCAGCGGCTGGCCGATCTTGGCCAGCAGGCCGTCCATCGCATTGGCCTGGGCCACATTGCGCGGGTAGCCATCCAGGATGAAGCCCTTGGCGACATCGGCCTGGGTCAGGCGCGATTCCAACATGCCCAGCAGGATGTCGTCCGACACCAGGTTGCCGGCATCCATCACCGTCTTGGCCTGCTTGCCCAGCTCGGTGCCGGCGGCGATTTCCGCGCGCAGCATGTCACCGGTCGAAATGTGGGCGATCCCCAGCTTTTCCTTCAGGCGCGTCGCCTGTGTCCCCTTGCCCGAACCGGGCGGTCCCAACAGAACCAATCGCATTGACCTGACTCCAACGTGTTGAAAACAAAGAAGGTTCGCGTCCCGGACGGACCGGTATCGCTGCACCGCAATAGCGCCACTTTACCGCATCCGGGTAATGTCCCTGCAATGTCCCCTCCCCCGAGCAGGTAGAAGCATGCGCAACGGTACTCTCCTCTATGCCCAGTCCGGTGGTGTCACCGCGGTCATCAACGCCACCGCGGCTGCGGTGATCGAGCAGGCCCGGGCCAAGGGCATCAAGGTCCTGGCCGCCCGCAACGGCATCCTCGGCGCCCTGCGCGAGGAGCTGATCGACACCAGCAAGGAGAGCGCCGCGGCCATCCGCGCGCTGGCCCACACCCCGGGCGGCGCGTTCGGTTCGTGCCGGGTCAAGCTGAAATCACTGGACGCTGACCGTGCACGTTACGACCGCCTGCTGGAGGTGCTGCGCGCGCACGACGTGCGCTGGTTCCTCTACAACGGCGGCAACGACTCGGCCGATACCGCGCTGAAGGTCTCGCAGCTGGCCAAGGCGTCGGGCTACGACCTGACCTGCATCGGCGTGCCCAAGACCATCGACAACGATCTGGCGGTTACCGACACCTGCCCCGGCTTCGGCTCGGCCGCCAAGTACACCGCGGTCTCGGTGCGCGAGGCCGCGCTGGACGTGGCGGCGATGGCCGAGACTTCCACCCGCGTCTTCATCTACGAAGCGATGGGTCGCCACGCCGGTTGGCTGGCGGCGGCGGCGGGCCTGGCCGGCAACGGCGATGACGAAGCCCCGCACATCATCCTGCTGCCCGAACGCGCCTATGACGAGGCGCTGTTCCTGGCCAAGGTGAAGGCGGTGGTCGAGCGCGTCGGCTACTGCGTGGTGGTGGCCTCGGAGGGCATCGCCACTGCCGATGGCCGCTTCGTCGCCGATGCCGGCGGCGGCAAGGACTCGTTCGGGCATTCGCAGCTGGGCGGCGTAGCCGCGCACCTGGCCGGACGGGTCAAGGACCAGCTGGGCCTGAAGGTGCACTGGGCCCTGCCGGACTACCTGCAGCGCTCGGCCCGGCACCTGGCCAGCAAGACCGACTGGGAGCAGGCGCAGGCGGTGGGCAAGGCTGCGGTGCAGTTGGCGCTGAAGGGCCAGAACGGCGTGATGCCGGTGATCGTGCGCAGCAGCGACGCGCCGTACCGCTGGAAGATCGAAGCGGCGCCGCTGTCGAAGATAGCCAACCACGAGAAGAAGATGCCGGCCGGCTTCATCCGCCGCGACGGCTTCGGCATCACCGCCAAGGCGCGCGCCTACCTGTCACCGCTGATCAAGGGCGAGGCGCCACTGCCCTACGGCCCCGACGGCCTGCCGAAGTACGTCACCCTGAAGAACGTGGCGGTGAAGCAGAAGCTGCCGCCCTTCGAGGGCTGAACCGAAAAAGGGGACGGAGGGGATTAAGTCGCAACCGCCCCTCCGTCATCATTCCCCGGTCAGCGTTGGGGCGGTTGCGACTTAATCCCCCCCGTCCCTTTTTCATCGAGGTGTGCCATGGCACTGCGCGTTGTTCGACTCGGTACGCCGCGCGTACCCGGCGAGGGCCTGCGCATCGGCACGGTGCGGCGACCGCCGCGTGGCGTGCCGCGCAGCGAGTTCGCCCGCCAGGACTGGTACGACGTCTGGTTCCCGACCCTGTCACCCAGTGCGGAACTGGTGAAACAGGCGCACGCGGCGCAAAGCGCAGCCGACTGGAATGCGTTCTTCCGCCACTACAAGGCCGAGATGAAGGCACCCGATGCGGCCCACGCGCTGGACCTGCTGGCCGCGCTGTCGCAGCACAGCGACATCAGCGTAGGGTGCTACTGCGAAGATGAGGCGCACTGCCACCGCACGGCGCTGCGCGAGCTGCTGGTGGCGCGGGGCGCTACATTGGCCGCGTGAAGCCCGGTTGCCGGCCAGCGGCCGGCACTACCCCACGCCACGCCCTGCGTGGATTCGCGTCGCCGGACGGCCTCAGTTGCAGGCCTTGCCTTCCATCTGCAGCTGCGCGGCGAACATCGTCACCTGCGGAATCTTGCCGGCGGCAGCCTGCTTCTTCGCCTCTTCCAGGTAGATGCGCGACTGGCCCTGTCCATCCAGCTCGACCTTGTTGCTCGACGGCAGGCGCCACACCCGCACCACCGCCTGCTGCGCCGGGCACGCGGCGCTGGGTACGCGGATCACATCGTTGAGCTTCCAGCCCTTGTCGGCACTCGGCTGTGCCTTGGCATAGTCGACGAAGCGCGCGCGTGGCTGGCACTGCTCGCTGGTACGCACGGCGGAAAAGCGGTACGGCTCTGCCGCATCGCCGGTGAACACGCCTTCCAGCCGCGCGCAGGCCTCGGGGATCTGGCGCAGCGTATGCGCCGCGCCCACCGCCTGCGGGGCACCCACCGCACGCTGCAGCTCCGGGGTTTCCGCGGCGAATGCCGGGGCGGCAGGCACCAGGGCAGCAAGCATCAACAGGGACAGGCGCATGGGGGAATCTCCTTCTGGACTCTTCGCAGGCTTGCAGAGCATGGCTTAACGGGGTGCAAAGGGCGTGATCGCGCTTTGCGCCAGGGGAAAGTCGAGCAAGCTCGACTCTACGGTGCGTCGAACGCATACTGCGGGCACCAGGGAATGCTGAACACCGCCATACGTCGGACGACCTCCAAGGTCGGTACGGGTTGGTTCCAGGCTGCAGCCCGTCGTCCCCCTCGTGGTGCCGTTCATCGCCACTGGATGCTTGTCCATCCATTCTGCGGAGGGGTCTAATGCTGGAACGTCACGGGCTGTCACTGGCGCTGGGCTGCGCCATTCTCGCGATCCTGTTCGGAATCGTCTCGGCGCGCTGGATCCTGCGCCAACCCACCGGCAATGAACGCATGATCGCGATCGCCACCGCGATCCAGGAAGGCGCACGTGCCTACCTCAACCGCCAGTACCTGACGATCGGCATCGCCGGCGTGGTGCTGTTCGTGCTGGTCGGCATCTTCCTCAGCTGGTACACCGCCATTGGATTCGCAGTGGGTGCGGTGCTGTCCGGCGCGGCGGGCTACATCGGCATGAACGTGTCGGTACGCGCCAACGTGCGCACCGCCGAGGCCGCACGCCACGGCATCAGCGCGGCGATGGACGTCGCCTTCCGTGGCGGTGCGATCACCGGCATGCTGGTGGTCGGGCTGGGCCTGCTGGGCGTGGCCGGCTACTACGCACTGCTGCTGCGCATGGGCCTGCCGATGGAACAGGCGCTGCACGCCCTGGTCGGGCTGGCCTTCGGCTCCTCGCTGATCTCGATCTTCGCGCGCCTGGGCGGCGGCATCTTCACCAAGGGCGCCGACGTCGGCGCCGATCTGGTCGGCAAGGTGGAAGCCGGCATTCCCGAGGACGACCCGCGCAACCCGGCGGTGATCGCCGACAACGTTGGCGACAACGTCGGCGACTGCGCCGGCATGGCCGCCGACCTGTTCGAGACCTATGCGGTCACTGTCATCGCCACCATGCTGCTGGGCAGCCTGATGCTGGCCGAGGCGGGCGCCAACGCGGTGCTGTATCCGCTGGTGCTGGGCGGCGTGTCGATCATCGCCTCGATCATCGGTGCGCTGTTCGTCAAGGTGAAGCCCGGCGGCTCGATCATGGGCGCGCTGTACAAGGGCGTGATCGTCTCCGGCGTGCTGGCTGCGATTGCGTTCTACCCGATCACCACCGGGCTGATGGGTGACAACGTGCACGGTCCGATGGCGCTGTACGGCTGCGCGCTGATCGGGCTGGTGCTGACCGGCCTGATCGTGTGGATCACCGAGTACTACACCGGCACCCAGTACAAGCCGGTGCAGCATGTGGCACAGGCCTCGACCACCGGCCATGGCACCAACATCATCGCCGGCCTCGGCATCTCGATGAAATCCACCGCGCTACCGGTGGTGGCGGTGTGCGCGGCGATCTGGGGCGCGTTCGCACTGGGCGGCCTGTACGGCATCGCCATCGCTGCCACCGCGATGCTGTCGATGGCCGGCATGATCGTCGCCCTGGATGCCTACGGCCCGATAACCGACAACGCCGGTGGCATCGCCGAGATGGCCGAGCTGCCTTCGGAGATCCGCGACATCACCGATCCGCTGGATGCAGTGGGCAATACCACCAAGGCGGTGACCAAGGGCTACGCCATCGGTTCGGCGGCGTTGGCCGCACTGGTGCTGTTCGCCGACTACACCCACAACCTGCAGGCTGCGCATCCGGGGCAGGAGTTCCGCTTCGATCTCAGCGACCACACGGTGATCATCGGCCTGCTGATCGGTGGCCTGATCCCGTATCTGTTCGGCGCAATGGCAATGGAAGCGGTCGGCCGCGCCGCCGGTGCCGTGGTAGAGGAAGTGCGCCGCCAGTTCCGCGAGATTCCCGGCATCATGCAGGGCACCGGCAAGCCGCAGTACGACCGGGCGGTGGACATGCTGACCCGCTCGGCCATCCGCGAAATGATCGTGCCGTCGCTGCTGCCGGTGGCGGTACCGGTGGTGGTCGGCCTGCTGCTGGGGCCACGCGCGCTGGGCGGGCTGCTGATCGGCACGATCGTGACCGGCCTGTTCGTGGCCATCTCGATGACCACCGGCGGCGGCGCCTGGGACAACGCCAAGAAGTACATCGAGGACGGTCACTTCGGCGGCAAGGGCAGCGAGGCGCACAAGGCCGCGGTGACCGGCGATACCGTCGGCGACCCCTACAAGGACACCGCCGGCCCGGCGATCAATCCGTTGATCAAGATCATCAACATCGTGGCGCTGCTGCTGGTGCCGCTGCTGTAATCCACGCCATGCGCAAACCCGTAGAGTCGAGCTTGCTCGACTGCTTTTGGCCCGCACCGCAAGAGCAGTCGAGCAAGCTCGACTCTACGGCTCCGACCGCTTGCTCAAGCAACGGCTGGTCAGCGCCCGCGCAGGAAGAACGACACCGGCACCATCACCTGCACCGGGTCGCCGGCCACTTCGGCCGGCGGCGCCGGTACCGGGCTGGCGCGCTGCACGGTGTCCAGCGTCTCCTGGTCGAGCAGTTCGAAGCCGCTGCTGCGGCCCAGCTTCAGGCCCGACACTGCACCGTCGCGGGCGACCGCGAAACGCACATAGACCACGCCCTGCTGGCGCAGGCGCTCGGCCTGGCGCGGATAGCGGCGGTGCTTCTGCAGGTGCCCGAGCAGGCGTCCTTCCCAGGTCGCCTCCGCGCGACTGCGCTCACCGGCGGTGGTCTGCGGTGCGGTATAACGCGCGGCGGCGTCAGCGGCCACCTGCGGCGGTGCGCTGGTCTGCGCGACATTGGCGTCGGCGGTCTCCGGCGAGGGCGTTGGTTCCGGTGCTTTGGGCGGAGGCAGATCACCCTGTGGCTGCACGGGTGCTTTCGGTTGCTCGCGCACGGCCGGCGTCGGCGCCTGCCGCTGCTGTTGCTGCTGCAATGGACCGGTGGCCACCTCACGCGGGGGCACCGGCGGTGCCTGGGCCATCGGCGCCAGTTCCAGCATCAGCGCTGCAGGCGGAGCGGCAGCCGCCAGCGCCGGCGCGCGCGCCGCCCACCAGCACGCCGCGCCGATCAGCAGTGCGTGCACCAGCAGCACGATCGCCAGGCTGGTCGCCCAGCGCCGCAGTCCGCTCATCGTGCGCCCTGCTCCAGCCCCACCAGTGCCACCTTCAGGTATCCGGCAGCGCGCAGCGCGTCCAGGGTCGCCATCAGTTCGCCATAAGGCACACGGGTATCGGCACGCAGGAAGATGCGTTGTCCGCTGTCATCGTGGGTGGCGGCCTTCAGTGCAGCCGCCAGCGCGTCGCGCGCCACCGGCTGCTCGCCCACCCGCAGCGACAGGTCGGCCTGCACGGTCACATACACCGGCGCCTGTTCCGGCGGCGTGGCGCCGGCGCTGCTGGCCGGCAGCTGCACCGGCACCGACACGGTGGCCAGCGGCGCGGCCACCATGAAGATGATCAACAGCACCAGCATCACGTCGATGAAGGGCGTGACATTGATCTCATGCGCTTCTTCCGGCGCATCGTCGCGGTCGGATGCGGTCCTGATTGCCATCGCCGCGCCTCAGTGCACCGCGCGCAGCGGTGTCGCTGCAGCACGCGGCACGGCACGATCAAGATCACGCGACACCAGCTGCTGCACGGCCGCGGACAGATCACCGAGCAGGCCGCGCAGGCTGGCCAGCACGCGGCTGAAATGGTTGTAGACCAGCACCGCGGGAATCGCCGCGACCAGGCCGAGCGCGGTGGCCAGCAAGGCCTCGGCGATGCCCGGCGCGACCACCGCCAGGTTGGTGGTGTTGCTGTGGGCGATGCCGATGAAGCTGTTCATGATGCCCCACACCGTGCCGAACAGGCCCACGAACGGCGCCACCGCGCCGATGCTGGCGAGCACGCCGATGCCCCGTCGCTGTAGGCGCGCGGTCTCCAGCTCGATGCGGTCAAGGCGCGACGCGACGCGTTCCTTGATGCCGTCGCGACTGTCCAGATCCTGCGACAGACGCAGTTCGGTGCGTGCGGCCTCCAGCATGGCCAGCGCGGTCCCCTGCTGCGCGCTGGCCTCCGCGCTTTCGGCCGGCAGGCTTGGCGCCTGCAGCAACAGCGCGCGCGCCGCACGCAGCTGGCGGGCCTGCCGGGCCAGCTCCCAGCCCTTGGCCAGCAGCACGGTCCAGGTGGCCAGCGATGCCAGCGCAAGCGCGATCATCACGCCCTTCACCACCACGTCGGCGGCCAGGTACATGCCCCAGGGCGTCAGTGCAGGGGCAGCCACGGGGGCCAGGTCAGCAGGCAGCATCGTCTCGGTTTCCATCAGCATCGGGGGTCGCGGCACGGCGGCGGGCCGTGCGCGGATCATTGGCATCGTCGACTTCCACGACCGGATTGGGCTCCAGCCGCGGTGCCGGGCGGCTGAGCACGTAACCGGCGCTGACCGCGAAGAACAGGCCCACGCCCAGCAGCAGGCGCCACGACGGGTGCGCCCCCCAGCAGAACAACGCGAAGCCGACGGCCATGCCGGCGCTGGCAAAGGCCTTGCCCTTGCGTGAGACCGCGCCCTGTTCGCGCCACAACCGCAGCGACGGGCCATAGCGCGGATGCGCCAGCAGGCGCTGCTCGAACTTCGGCGAGCTGCGCGCGAAGCAGCCCACCGCCAGGATCAGGAAGATGGTGGTCGGCATTACCGGCAGCAACGCGCCGATCACCCCGAGGCCGACCATCACCCAACCCAGCGCGAACCAGAGCCAGCGCATCAGCGCGGTGCCCGCAGGCGGCCGGCGTACATCAGGCGAATTCCACTTCGACGTGGCCATGCACGCTGCGGAACGCGGCATCGGCGGCATCGATCACCTGCTGCTCCTGCTCGGCGCTCAATGGCACCGCGTCCAGTGCAGCGGTGAACTCACGCCAATGGCGCGCAGCGCCATCCGGGTGCGCGGCGAGGTGACGGGCGCCGAAGTCGCGATCCAGGCCCAGCTTGGCCGCCATCTTGTACAGGATGGTGCCGCCGAGGTTGGAGCCTTCGGCCACGTACAGCCAGCCCAGCGCCGCCGGCAGTGGCAGGTCGGACGGCAGCGCAGCAATGTCCGCACCCGGCAGGGTCTGCTCCAGGTCCTGCAGGTCGCGTGACACCTGCTTCAGGCGACGGCGCTCGCCGAGGTCCGGCAGCAGTGCGTCCAGCGCAGGATTGGCATACAGCGCGTCGATGCTGCGGTGGAAGCGGTACTGCACGCGAAGGAAGCGGGCGAAGTTGCTGCGGTCGGCGAAGATGTCGCCGGCCATGATGCGCTTGTCGAGCGCGCCGTGACTGTCGCGGGTGGCGGCCTTGAGCCGCAGGCTGCGGCTGTCTTCAGGGGCGATGTGTGCGTTCATGGGGGATGCCAAGGGGGTCGTCGTGCTGTAGACGTTCGCCGTGGGGCTTTCCCCAAGGCCGTGTGCACCGATAATGGACCATCCCTTCTTCCCGCAGGAACCGATGATGATCACCACCGAACCGCGCATGACCAACCTGTTCCTGCAGCTCGGCCTGGACGCCAGCGCCGAGGGCATCGCCCGCTTCATCCGCGAGCACCAGCTGGCCACCGATGTGGAAGTGGTCGAGGCGCCGTACTGGAACGACGCCCAGCGCCAGTTCCTGTCCGAGTCGCTGCAGGCCGATGCGGCGTGGAGCACGGTGGTGGATGAGCTGAACGAATCGCTTCACGAAGACGCGGTGAAGGCCGCGACCGGTCTGTAAGCACGCGATGGGCAGCGCCGGGCATGGCCCGGTGCTACCCGTTACAGCGCAGGAGCGGTGCGGACCAGGGTCCGCACCCACCGAAAGCGCACTGCGCAGTCGATCAGTACTTCCAGGTCAACGCCAGGCGCGCGGTGCGGCCCGGGGCCGGCATCACGCCCAGCGCCAGCGGATCCAGGTAGTAGCGGTCGGTCAGGTTGTCCACGCCCGCTTCCACGGACAGCTGGTCGTTGAAGCTCCAGCTGGCAAACAGGTCGACCAGGGTGGTCGGCCGGTACAGCTGCTGGATCGCCGACAGGCCGACGTTCCATTCCTTGTCCAGCTTGCTGATCGGGCCGGCGTTGTGCACCACGCGGGTGCCGAAGGTCAGGCGCTCGTCGAACAGGCGCGACCCCAGGGTCAGGTTGACCATGTAGCGCGGCGGGTTCTGCGTGTTGGTGTAGGAGCCTTCGAAGCCGCCATCGACGCAGTCCGGCGTGCCGGCCAGCTCCGCGTTCTTGCGCTGTTCGCCATACGCGCGGCGCTCGGCGGCGATATCCGGCGCACAGGTCTTGGCCTTGAAGTAGTAGTGCGCGGACAGATCGGCAAACAGCTTGCCGCTGTCATAGCTGGACTGGAACTCCATGCCCGACACCTTGAACCGGTCGACGTTGCGGATCAGGCCGGCCGACAGTGTGCGGTAATCGCGGGTGATCAGGTCGTCGATGCGGGTATCGAAGTAGGCCAGCTTCAGCGCCAGGCGGTCGCCGGCGGTGAACAGGTCGTAGCGGATGGTGCTGGCACCGATTTCCCAGCTGCGCGCACGCTCCGGCTTCAGTTCACCCACCGGCTTGGCAGCGGTGAACAGGCCCAGCGTGGTCTCGAACAGGCTTGGCAGCTTGGTGCCTTCGGCGTACTTCACGTAGACCATGGTGTCTTCGCTGAAGCGGTAGGCCACGCTGGCAGTCGGCGAGAACGCACTGTCGCGGCGGCGGATCGGCTGCGACCAGCTCCAGCTGACCGGCACTTCCAGGTCCTGCGCCTTGCCCGCGTCGTAGAAGTTCCAGCCACCGATGTCGGCCACCGTGCCCTTCTTGTACGGCGAGGCCAGCAGCGATTCCTGGGTGAAGTTGCCGTTGGCATCCGGATACCAGTTCAGCAGCGCGATGCGCTTGGCCCGCCACGATGGCAGCGCCGGGTTGCCGTTGAGCAGCTCGGTGTAGCGGTACTGGCCCTGCACCTCGTAGGCGTCGGGCGTGGCCAGGCGGTTGCGGTCATGCACATCCACGCGGTTCCAGCGGCCACCGGCCAGCAGCTCCCAATGCTCGTCGGGCTGCCACTTCAGCGAGGCCACGGCGCTGTATTCCTTGCGCTCGGCGTTGCGCAGGAAGCGGTTGTTGACCAGATCGTCGTGCATGACCGGCCCGGAGCTGCCCGGCGCGATGTCTTCATCGCTGTAGGACAGGCCGTAGTCGAGCGTGAACGCACCCGCCTGCGTATCGAACCTCGAGGTGTTGCTGGCGTCCAGGCCGAAGCGCTTCTGCCGCAGCGGATTGCGGTAGGCATCCTTGTAGCCCGGGTCGCCACTGAAGCTGGGCGCGTCATACCACTCGGTGCGGCGGTCGAAATACCACGGCGTGATGCCGGTCAGGCTGTTGTACATCACGCTGTCGGTATCGGTGTAGGTGGCATTGACGCGCAGGTCGACCAGCTCGCTGTCCGGATTGAAGCGGTAGCGCAGGGTGTAGCTGTCCATGTCGACATGGCCCGGATCCCACTGCGGGATGCGGTCACGATCAACGCGGATGATCTGCGAGGCCATGATCTCGCCGGCGGTGCCTTCGTAACGGCGGTAGCCCGCCTCAAGCGTCTGCGCATCGTCGATGCGCCAGGCGCCCTTGAGCAGCGCCGACTTCGAGCGCGAGGAAGTGTTGAACACCTCGGTACGCGGCGGGTTCAGCGGGGCCAGCGTGCGCCGGGTCTGCGGGAAATCGTCGTAGCCATGCTTGCCCGAGAAATAGTTGCCCGTATCGCGGTAGGCGTAGGCGGCGACCAGGTCGAAGCGATCCCAATGGCCGGCGGCGGCGACGTTGAAGAACTGGTTGCCGGTAGCGCTGCGGTCGGTGCGCGGCGCAGCACTGTACGCCGGCAGGTTGTTGGCGCTGGCGTTGGCCAGGCCACCACGCACGCGCACGCCGAAATCGCGGCCTTCGCGCAGCACGTCACCGATCTTCAGCGTCTCCATCTCGACCACGCCGCCGATGCCGCCAGAGGCGTTGGCCTGCAGGCTGGGGCCCTTGGTGATGGTCAGGCTGGAGATCAGGTCCGGGTCCAGGTAGGTGCGCTGCGACTGGCCTGCATAGCCACGGTAGGTGTCGATGCTGGACTGGCCGCCGTCGATGATCACCGGTACGCGGCCCTGGCCCTGGATGCCGCGGATGTTGACGTCGAAGCCGTTGCCGACGCGCGGATCGCCGGCGGTGACACCGGCCACGCCCTTGACGATGTCGCCGTTGGATGTGCCGCGGAAGCGCTCCAGGTGCGTGCGGTTGAGCGTGGTGGTGGAGCCGACGCTGCGGTAGCTGTCGAGCAGGCGGGCTTCGTCGCTGGTCGCGCCGGCATCGACACGGTCGCCGGCCACGCTCAGCGTGTCGGTGACGATCACGCCATCGCCGGCCTGCGCTGGCGTCGCTGCTTCCAGCGTGACTGCATCGGCGCTGACCCGGCGTACCGCCAGGCCACTGCCCTGCAACAGCCGCTGCAGCGCGTCGTTGGCAGACAGGCTGCCGTTGACCGCACGCGAGGTCACGCCCTGGGCCAGCGTCGCCGGATAGACGACCTGGATGCCGGACTGGCGCATGTAGCTGCGCAGCGCTTCGTCCAGCGGCAGCGCCGGAATGTCGAAGCGCTGCACGGCGGCATGATCGCCGCGGGCGCTCTGCGCCAGCACGGACGGCGCGGCGCTGGCCAGGCCTGCGGCCAGCAATGCGATGCACAGGCGGGACGGGCGCAGCACGCGGCCCGGACGATGGGAGTCGAACATGGGGGAACCTGTCAGGTAATCAGTGCCGCGGGCGCGGCGTCATCCGCAACACAGGCGGACACGGCGACGTACGTGGCGGCGGCGGGTACGTTCGCGGAGTAAGACGGATGGGAGCGCGAGGACCCCAAGGGAGATTTGCGGAAGATGACGGGTGAATGCATCCACGCATGGCGTGGATCTACTGGACGATGGCAACACCGAAGGGAAGACGGGTCACCTGCAGGCCGGCCGTTGCAGCCAGCGCATCCAGTGCCTGTTCCGGGCGATCGATGCGCAGCGCTGCACTCACCGCCGGCAGCCGCGAAAGGTCACCGCGCACGAAGGTAGGCCCGGCACGATAACGTCCCACCCATTGCACGGCATCGGCGACGCTGGCCTGCTCCAGCAGCAGTTCGCCCTGGCGCCACGCGCCTACGCTGTCCGCCGCCACGTCTCCCAGGCGGGCCACGCCACTGTGCTCGCCATAGACTGCGCGCTGGCCCACCTGCAGGTAGGTCCAGCCACCGTCGGCCGGGCTGGCCACCCGCACCCTGCCCTGCCCGACCTGGGTTTCCACCTGGCCATCGCCGCGCGCGACGGTGAACGCGGTCGAGATGTCCTCGACCACGCCATTGCCCGCACGCACACTGAAACGCCGCTCTGCATCAGGCGTGACGTCGAACCAGGCGCGTCCGCGCAGCAGCTCGACCTGGCGCGCATGCGCGTCGAAGTTCACGGCGATCGCGCTGTCCGCATCCAGCACTGCACGGCTGCCGTCGGGCAGTTGCACGTCCTGCACGACATGCGTGCTGCGATGATCGGACTGCAGGCGCAGCCAGGCTTCCGGCCAGGCCACCAGCATCGCCAGTGCGGCCGCGGCAGCCATCGCCCAGCGCAGTCGCCGCGACCGCGGCCGCGGCCGCTGCACCGGCCTGGCCTGCGGACGCGGCCCGATGCTGCGCCACAGCGCGCGCTCGTGTTCGAAAGCCCGGCGGTGCCCCGGCTGGGCCAGCCAGCGTTCGAACTCGTGCATCCGCGCCTCGCCGACGTCGCCCGACGCCAGCCACGCGATCCAGCCCCGGGCCTGTTCGGCCAGGGCATCGTCATTGGCGGCGGGCAGCATGTTCGGCGGGCTCATCGGCTGGCGGACAGGCGCATTCAAGCGCGGGCAGGGGAACTAGACCGCATCCACGGTCCAGTGATCAAGACGTTCCAGCGGGGAGCACCCCCAAGCCTGGACGATCATCGACCGCTGCGCGCCCAGGCCAGGCGTTGCAGCGCAGTGCGCACATGGTTCTCGACGGTGGTGACCGACACGCCGAGGCGGCGCGCGATCTCGGCCTGGGTCAGGCCCTGCAGGCGGTTGAGCCGGAAGATGCTGCGCGTCGGTTCCGGCAGGTGGCCTGCCGCATCCAGCACGCGCTGCAGTTCGTCCTGCGCCATGGCCTGCTCCTCGGTCGAGATCACCTCGTCCGGCCCCCACAGATAGTGGTCCGCCAGCAGGCGGTTGCGGCGGGTTGATTCGCGGCCGTGGTCGGTGGCCAGGTTGGCCGCCAGCCGGTACAGATAGGCGCGCGGGTTGTCGATGGCCTGGCTGTCGTCGACCCCACGCGCCTTGAACCACACCGCCTGGATCACGTCCTCGGCGCCGCCGTCGCTCCCCAGGATACGTTGGACGCGGCGCAGCAGCGCAGACCGCTCGCGGATCAGCAGTTCGGTGAGGGTGGCGGCATTGGAGGACATGCGCGGAGCCGGTACCACGGACAAGAAGGCGTCGCGCATGCTACTCCGTTAATGCGAATCAGTCACGTTTGCATTCCTGACGGCTCTCACAGGCAGTCGGTCAGCCCGTCGTAGACGCTCTGCGAGGTCCCGGGCAGCGGGTCATGCAGCGGATCGCGCGCGGCCAGCGCGGCATGGAAGGCTTCCACCGGGGTTCCCGGCACCAGTGGCAGCCGGCACAGCCAGGTCGGTTGCCGGGCCACGATCGCTCCATCCTCGCGGGAGACCTCCAGATCGCTTGCGACAAATGCCCACAGGCATTCATGGACGGTGCCACGCACCGCATCCACCGAGCAGCGCAGGCGCAGAGCCCGGATGTCGCTGTACTCGCCCTCGCAGAAGGTGTCCCCGCAGATGTTGTCGAAGCCATGCTGCAGGCGCCCCTCCAAGGCAAAGAAGCGGTCCCAGTTATCTTCCTGCTGCGGGTAGTCGATCAGATCGACATAGGGGAAGGCCTGGGCCGAAGGCGCGGCCAGCAGCGCGCAGGACAGGCCGAACAGCAGGACGGAAACGTTCATCTGCGGACTCCTCGGGAAGGTGCATCCAGCCTGCGCTTCGGCGCCTGTCCACCCCATCGGCCAAACCCCGGGCGCACTGTAGGACCGCCCCGCGCCATGCCGTGGGCCCCCTCCCCTGCACAGCGCCCGGCAAAGGCATAAAATGGTCAGCTATCCGTCTACACCCCCCACCTGGAGCACACCATGGGTCTGGAACTCGTCTCGCCCGGCAAGAACCCGCCGGAAGAAATCAACGTCATCATCGAGATCCCGAAGGACTCGGAGCCGGTGAAGTACGAAGTGGACAAGGAAACCGGCGCGATCTTCGTCGACCGCATCCTGTCCACCCCGATGCGCTACCCGTGCAACTACGGCTACGTGCCGAGCACCCTGTGTGGCGATGGCGACCCGGCCGACGTGCTGGTGGTACTGCCGCTGCCGCTGGTGCCGGGCTCGGTGGTGCGCTGCCGTCCGGTCGGCGTGCTGAAGATGAGCGACGAGGCAGGCAGCGACGAGAAGATCCTGGCCGTGCCGGTCTCGAAGATCTTCAGCGGCTACGCCCACGTTGAAGACATCGCCCAGGTGTCCAGCCACTGGCTGGAGCGCATCGGCCACTTCTTCGAGCACTACAAGGACCTGGAAAAGGGTAAGTGGGTCAAGCTCGACGGCTGGGGCGGCGCCGCCGAGGCCAAGCAGATCCTGATCGAGGCGCACCAGCGCCACCTCGACAGCAAGGCCTGAGCCTGAACCGGATCGCTCCGGCATGCACTGCCGGAGCGATGCGGGTCACGTTTCACGACGACGGCACATCACTCTTGCTGTCGTATTAGGTAAATTGCGTCACTTCACACGTCGTCGACATCCATCGTCGAGACAGCCAGGGGAATGTGTCGTGCGTATTCTGCTTGTTGGGGATGCAGCCAGCCTGCCGGCCGAGCTGACCGAATTCATTGCCGATCTTGGGGAAGACTGGCAACCGTTGACCGCCTCCGATGGCCAGGCTGCGATGACCGCGGTCGCCACGCAGGGCGTGGATGCGGTGATCGTCTGCCCGCAGCTGCCGGACCTCAATGCCACCACGCTGCTGGGCCAGATCCGGACCCTGCGCCCGGAAACCATCCGCATCGCGCTGGTGGATGCCCTGCATGGCAACCGGCCGCCACCGGCGCGCCTGATCGGCGTTGCCCATCGCTTCCTGCCGTTGCCGCTGGCACCGGAAGTGCTGCTGGAGGCGCTGACCAGCCTGGAAGAGCTGCGCGAGGTGCTGGACAGCCCACGCCTGCGCGATGCCATCGGCCGCATCGAGAAGCTGCCGTCGCCGCCGCACCTGTACCTGAGCCTGACCCAGGCGCTGGAGCACGACGACGATGCCGACAGCGCTGACGTCGCCAAGCTGGTCGCCGCCGATCCGGCCATCGCCGCCAAGGTACTGCAGTTGTCGAACTCGGCGTTCTTCAGCCAGGGCCGCACCATCTCCGACCTGCGCACCGCGGTGACCCGGCTGGGCCTGGCTACGCTGCGCGACCTGGTGCTGGCCAGCGAAGTGTTCTCGGCACCGACGCTGTCGACCGCCGAACGCAATTCGCTGCAGCAGCGCGCCCTGCTTGCCTCGCGGCTGGCCGCACGCCTGCTGCCCGAATCCAGCGCCGAACTGGGCGCGACCGCCGCCCTGCTGGCCGACATCGGCCTGCTGCTGCCCGGTGTGCGCAACGAACGTTCCGAACCGTCGCTGGCGGGAGATACGCGTCCCGGCCACGCCGAGGCGGGCGCCTACCTGCTGGGCCTGTGGGGCCTGCCGATGCCGATCATCGAAGCGGTGGCCTTCCACCTGCAGCCGCAGCGCGCCAATACGCGCAGCTTCTGGGTGACAGGTGCCGTGCACGTGGCATTGGCACTGGTCAACGGCGATCCGGTGGACGAGGACTACCTGCAGCGCGCGGGCGTGCTCAACAAGCTGCCGCAATGGCGCGAGCATGCCAATGCGTTGATGGGGCTGGTACCCAGCGACGCCTGAACCCGCCACTGCACCCCAGTGGAACTCAAGGGGCGCGCCTGACGGCGCGCCCTTTCCTGCATCAGCGCGCGCCGCAGGCATCCTGCACGCAGTGACGATACTGCAGATCGCACAGCACCTTCGACTTGCCCGCAGCCAGGCATTCCTGGCGAAGCTCCTCGCAGTACAGCCCGCCCCCACAGACGCCACCGGTCTGGGCGAACACCGCACCCACCAATGTTGCATAGATCAGTGCAGCAGCAGACAGTTTGTGCAACAGCGTGCTCTTCATCGCTCTCTCCATGTGCAAGTGTCCGCAAGTGGACCCGTCAACTGTGTTGATTACGACACGGCAGGAACGTGATTTCGCTCACCTTCCAACATGTTTCGGAATTCCCCTACAAATAAAGAGGGCGGGCCT
>NZ_JAOEDV010000037.1:0-41415 GCF_029837545.1 Stenotrophomonas sp. GD04024
GGTAGATCCACGCCATGCGTGGATGTTTTGTATCGGAAAACGGATCCGACCCCAACCCACAGCGCGCGGCTGTTGCTGTTGCTTTTGATCTTCTTCTTTCTCTTCCTGCGGTGGCGGCCCTAGGAAACTGTCAGAGGCCGGGCGGGTGGGCTGGGCGGGGGTGTCAGCCGCATGGATGCGGCTGCCAAGCCTCCAGGGACGGATTCACGGCGTCCCCCGACCAGCCCACCCACCCGGCCAAGCCCCGTATCACTGCCATCACCGCAGAGGGGGCTGCGCCCGGTGGCCGGGAAACCTCAATACCCCGCCGCCTGCCCATCCTTGCGGCTCTCCGACGCACCGTAGTAAACGCCGGTTTCGGGATCACGCATGATCGCCTGGTACCCGCCATACGGGCCGTCGGCGAATACAATGCGATGCCCCTTGCGCATCAGCGCACGCACCGTCTCGTACGGGAATCCGGTTTCCAGATTCACTTCGCCGCCATCGGTCATCGCCGTGGCCTGCCCGGTCGGTTCGGTCGAGCCCTCGTGCTGGATGCGCGGTGCATCACCGGCTTCCTGCAGGTTCATGCCGAAGTCCACCAGGTTCATCACGATCTGCGCGTGGCCCTGCGGCTGCATCGCCCCGCCCATGACGCCGAAACTGGCGTACGGCTTGCCACCCTTGGTGATGAAGGCCGGGATGATGGTCTGGAACGGCCGCTTGCCCGGCGCGTAGCCGTTGGGATGGTTCTTCTGCAGCACGAACATCTCGCCGCGATCCTGCAGGATGAAGCCCAGCCCCGGCGGCGCCATGCCGCTGCCCATGCCGCGGTAGTTGGACTGGATCAGCGACACCATCATGCCGTCGGCGTCGGCCACGGTCATGTAGATGGTGTCGCCCTCTTCCAGCTGCTTCGGTGTGCCGGGCTGCACTTCCTTCAGCGCCTTGTCCATCGAGATCAGCGCGCGGCGCTGCGCGGCGTATTCCTTGGAGATCAGCTTCTGCACCGGCGCCGGCTGGAACGCCATGTCGGCGTAGAAGCGCGCACG
Source organism: Stenotrophomonas sp. GD04024 (assembly GCF_029837545.1). Taxonomy (NCBI): domain Bacteria; kingdom Pseudomonadati; phylum Pseudomonadota; class Gammaproteobacteria; order Lysobacterales; family Lysobacteraceae; genus Stenotrophomonas; species Stenotrophomonas sp. GD04024. The sequence goes on from NZ_JAOEDV010000037.1 coordinate 1,035, forward strand.
GTCGGCGAAGGCCAGCTTCTTCGCTTCCACGAACAGGTGCACGTGTTCCGGCGAGCCGAACGGAATCTTCGAGAAATCGTAGCCTTCCAGCACGTTGAGGATCTGCAGGGCGGCGATGCCCTGGCTGTTCGGCGGCAGTTCCCACACGTCGTAGCCGCGGTAGTTGCTGCTGACCGGCTCGACCCACTCACCGTGGTGGTCGGCCATGTCCTGGTAGCTCAGGTAACCACCATTGGCCTTGAAGTAATCGCCGATGGTGCGGGCGATATCACCCTTGTAGAAGGCGTCGCGCCCGCCATCGGCGATCTTCTGCAGGGTGCTGGCCAGGTTCGGGTTCTTCCACATCTCGCCCTTGCGCGGGGCGTGGCCGTTGATCGTGAACTGCTCCTTGAAGCCCGGGTACTGCGACAGCTTGGGCACCGAGCGATCCCAGTAGTAGGCGATCACTTCGGCCACCGGATGGCCCTCGCGGGCGTAGCGGATGGCCGGGGCCAGGTTGTCGGCCATCGGCGTGCGGCCGAAGCGCTCGTGCAGCGCGAACCAGCCGTCCACCGCGCCCGGTACCGACACCGGCAGCGGGCCGGTGGCCGGGATGTCCTTCAGGCCACGGCGCTGGAACTCGGCCAGGGTCAGCGACTTCGGCGAGCGGCCCGAACCGTTGTAGCCATACAGCTTCTGCGTCTTCGGGTCCCAGACGATGGCGAACAGGTCGCCGCCGATGCCGTTGCCCGTGGGCTCCATCAGGCCGAGTGCAGCGTTGGCGGCGATTGCCGCGTCCACCGCCGAACCGCCCTTCTTCATCACGTCCAGCGCGATCTGGGTGGCCAGCGGCTGCGAGGTCGCCGCCATGGCGTGGGGCGCGATCACTTCCGAGCGGGTGGCGAAGGTGTGGCCGGTGATGCGGTCGGCGGCAGAGGACAGTGCGGGCACGGCGGCCAGCACGGCGGCAGCCAGCAGGGAACGGGCAAGACGTCGGGACACGGTCAGGTTCCGATGGAAGGGTGGTCCCCGATCTTCGCCGCTGCGGCCTTCACGCGGTATCGGGCAGAGGTCATGGGCGAAGGCCGTTGGCGGGTTCGGACCAAGGTCCGCACCCAGCAAGGCGAATACAACCCGGAATCCGCGCAAAAACTGCCCTGAAAAGAGTGAATTCGGGTTCACCGAAACACTTTCAGCGGCAACCATCCTTGTGCCACAAGCGATTGCGCTGGATGCAGCGGAAACCGAAAAAAATTCTGTCGCGAGGGTTGACATCGCCAAAACGGCTGTGTTTCTCTCGATCACATGTTGCATCACAACACGCCACCGCGAACCCACATCGAAGCCGCCGACACCGGCGCCGCATCGCTGCGTTCGATTCTTGTGCTCGTACTTATTACCCAACCAACAGGTGCGGGACGAGCCAGCGTGTAAGCAACAAACACACCGGAACTCATCAAAAACCCGCACCCGCCCCGGTGCGGGTTTTTTCATTTCAGGACCTGGTTTCAGACGCAACCACCATGAACAACGCCACCTTCAAAACCAGGACCCACACCACCACGACGCCTCGTGGTGGCTGTGCCTGTGCGATGCGCGGCACCTCCTCCACCGCTTTCCCCTGACCGGCCGGCACGTCACCTCGACGACCGGCCGTTCTTTTTTCTTCCCACCGCAAGGAACCTCCCCCATGAGCACCAACGACCTGCCCCAGACCAAGATCGCCGTCATCGGCTACGGCAGCCAGGGCCGCGCCCACGCACTGAACCTGCGCGAATCCGGCTTCGACGTGGTGGTAGGCCTGCGTCCGGGCGGCCCGACCGAGGTCAAGGCGCAGGCCGACGGCTTCACCGTGAAAGCACCGGCCGAAGCGGTGAAGGACGCCGACCTGGTCGCCGTGCTGACCCCGGACATGGTGCAGAAGAAGCTCTACGACGACGTGCTGGCGCCGAACATGAAGCAGGGCGCGGTGCTGTTGTTCGCGCACGGCCTGAACGTGCACTTCGACATGATCAAGCCGCGCGAGGACCTAGACGTGGTGCTGGTCGCGCCGAAGGGCCCGGGCGCGCTGGTGCGCCGCGAGTATGAAATCGGCCGCGGCGTGCCGTGCATCTGGGCGGTCTACCAGGACAAGAGCGGCAAGGCCGCCGACTACGCCCTGGCCTATGCCGGTGGCCTGGGCGGCGCCCGCGCCAACCTGATCCAGACCACCTTCAAGGAAGAAACCGAGACCGATCTGTTCGGTGAACAGGCGGTGCTGTGCGGCGGCGCCTCGGCACTGGTGCAGGCCGGTTTCGAGACCCTGGTCGAAGCCGGCTACCAGCCGGAGATCGCCTACTACGAAGTGCTGCACGAACTGAAGCTGATCGTCGACCTGTTCTACGAAGGCGGCATCTCGCGCATGCTGGAATTCATTTCCGAGACTGCGCAGTACGGCGACTACGTCAGCGGCCCGCGCGTGATCGACGCCGGTACCAAGGCGCGCATGAAGGAAGTGCTGAAGGACATCCAGGACGGCACCTTCACCAAGAACTGGGTGGCCGAGTACGAAGCGGGCCTGCCGAACTACAACAAGTTCAAGCAGGCCGACCTGGAGCACCCGATCGAAAAGGTGGGCAAGGAACTGCGCGCCAAGATGGTCTGGTTGCAAGGACAGGCCGCGTAACCACGCGGCCCTCCCCCACCCGCTTTGCAAGGTTCCCCCATGAACTCTTCGACACACCGCAGCGCGCCGCCCAATGGCGCGCGCTGGCTGACCCAGGCGCTGGAAGCCGAAGGCGTCCGCACGCTGTTCGGCTATCCCGGCGGCACCATCATGCCGTTCTACGACGCGCTGGTGGATTCGTCGCTGAAGCACATCCTGGTGCGCCATGAGCAGGGCGCCGCACTGGCCGCCAACGGCTTCGCCCGCGCCAGCGGCCAGGTCGGCGTCTGCGTGGCCACTTCCGGGCCGGGCGCCTCGAACCTGGTCACCGGCATCGCCGATGCGATGCTGGATTCGGTGCCGATGGTCTGCATCACCGGCCAGGTCGCCACGCCGCTGCTGGGTACCGACGCCTTCCAGGAGCTGGATGTGTTCGGCCTGACCCTGCCGATCGTCAAGCACAGCTGGCTGGTGCGCAGTGTTGACGACCTGCCGCGCGTGGTCGCCGATGCGTTCCGTATCGCCCGCGAGGGCCGGCCCGGCCCGGTGCTGATCGACCTGCCCAAGGACGCGCAGCTGGCCGATGCCAGCCATCTGCCGGCGCACGTGCCGAGCAGCGTCGAGCCGCCGCCGGCCCCGGCCGAGGTCGCCATCGCCGAAGCCATTGCCGCGCTGGCAGCGGCCGAGAAGCCGGTGGTCTACGCCGGCGGCGGCATCGCGCTCGGCGATGCGGTGCAGGACCTGCGTGACTTCGTCGAGGCGAGCGCCATCCCCACCGTGATGACGCTGCGGGGTCTGGGCGCTCTGCCGGCCAGCCATCCGCAGTCGCTGGGCATGCTGGGCATGCACGGCACCCGCGCGGCCAACATGGCGGTGCAGGAAAGCGACCTGCTGCTGGTGCTGGGGGCACGTTTCGATGACCGTGCCACCGGCAAGCTGGCCGAGTTCGCGCCGTTCGCCCGTGTCGTCCACATCGATGCCGACGCCTACGAGATCTCCAAGCTGCGCAGTGCCGACGTCGCCGTGCCCGGCAATGTCGGCCATGCCATCCGCGCCCTGCGTGCGGCCTTCCCCTCCCCCAAGGCCCACCAGGACGCATGGCGCAAGCGCTGTGCGCAGCATCGTGATCGATTCGCCGCGCGCTACGACGCACCGGGCCAGCACATCTACGCCCCGGCCCTGCTGAAGCGCCTGAGCGAGCTGGCACCGGCCGATGCGGTGATCGCCTGCGACGTCGGCCAGCACCAGATGTGGGTGGCGCAGCACTGCCGCTTCAACCACCCGCGCAACCACCTGACCAGTGGCGCGCTGGGCACCATGGGCTTCGGCCTGCCGGCGGCGATGGGCGCGCAGTTCGCCTGCCCCGATCGCACGGTGGTACTGGTGTCCGGCGACGGCAGCTTCATGATGAACGTGCAGGAGCTGGCCACCATCGCGCGTTGCCGGCTGCCGGTGAAGATCGTGCTGCTGGACAACAGTTCGCTGGGCATGGTGCGGCAGTGGCAGGAGCTGTTCTTCGCCGAGCGCTACAGCGAGATCGACCTGTCCGACAACCCGGACTTCGTGGCGCTGGCGCAGGTGTTCGGCATCGCCGCGACCCGCATCGACGCACGCGATGACGTGGAAGGTGGCCTGGCTGCCTTGCTGGCCGAGCCGGGCCCGGCCCTGCTGCACGTGGCCATCGATGCACGCGCCAACGTGTGGCCGCTGGTGCCGCCGAACACCGCCAACAGCACGATGCTGGAAAGCAATCCCGCCCACGCCCGCCAGGAGACCCCCAATGCACTACCGGCTTGACCTGGTGCTGCACCCGGCCGAAGGCGCGCTGCTGCGCGTGATCGGCATGGCCGAACGCCGTGGCTTCGCGCCGCGTGCGATCAGCGGCGCGCCGGTGGCCGCCGACGATGGCCGCTGGCACCTGCAGCTGGTGGTGGATGGCCAGCGCCCGGCGGAAACGCTGTGCCGGCAGATCGAGAAGATCTACGACTGCGTGTCCGTGCAGGTCACCGCCGTGGAAGGAGCATCCGTATGAACACCCGTACCGTAGCGACCACGGTGCCGGTACGGAGGCGTCTTCTTCGCCGCCCGTGCCCGCATGCGGCGGTCGCCCGCACCCCGCTGGTGGCCCATGCCGGCCGCTGATGCCAGCCAGGAAAGCGATGTCGGCGACGTAAGCGTCGCCGACGTACTGGCCGCGCAGGCCCGACTGCGCCGCTTCCTGCCGCCCACGCCGCTGCACCATGCCGAGCGCTTCGGTACCTGGCTGAAGCTGGAAAACCTGCAGCGCACCGGTTCCTACAAGGTACGCGGCGCATTGAACGCGCTGCTGGCCGGCCGCGAGCGCGGCGACACCCGGCCGGTGATCTGCGCCTCGGCCGGCAACCACGCCCAGGGCGTGGCGTGGGCCGCCTACCGCCTGGACGTGCCCGCCATCACCGTGATGCCGCACGGCGCTCCGGCAACCAAGATCGCCGGCGTCGCCCACTGGGGCGCCACCGTGCGCCAGCATGGCAACAGCTACGACGAGGCCTATGCCTTCGCGGTGGAACTGGCGCAGCGCCACGGCTACCGCTTCCTGTCCGCGTTCGACGATGCCGACGTGATCGCCGGCCAGGGCACGGTCGGCATCGAACTGGCCGCACACGCACCGGATGTGGTGATCGTGCCGATCGGCGGTGGCGGCCTGGCCTCCGGCGTCGCGCTGGCACTGAAATCGCAGGGCGTTCGCGTGGTTGGTGCGCAGGTGGAAGGCGTCGATTCGATGGCGCGCGCGATCCGTGGCGACGTCCGCGAGATCGCCCCGGCCGCTTCGCTGGCAGATGGCGTACGGGTGAAGATCCCCGGCTTCCTGACCCGCCGGCTGTGCACCTCGCTGCTGGACGACGTGGTGATCGTGCGCGAGGCCGAGCTGCGCGAAACCCTGGTCCGGCTGGCACTGGAGGAACACATCATCGCCGAGGGCGCCGGTGCGCTGGCGCTGGCCGCCGGCCGCCGCGTCGCCGGCCGCCGCAAGTGCGCGGTGGTGTCGGGCGGGAACATCGATGCCGGCGTCCTGGCCGGCCTGCTCACCGACATCCGTCCGCGCCCGCCGCGCAAGCCACGGCGACGGCGCAGCGAAACGCCGCGCTCGCCCGGCAAGCCCAGCGCCCCCGCATCCCCTGCCTCTTCCCCTTCCCACCTGCAAGCCGTCGCACCCGCTGTCGAGGAGATTTCCCTGTGACCACCATTGAACGAATTACCACCCCGCGCATCCGCATCTTCGACACCACCCTGCGTGACGGCGAGCAGTCCCCCGGCTGCAGCATGAGCCCGCCGCAGAAGCTGGTGATGGCGCGTGCGCTGGACGAACTGGGCGTGGACATCATCGAGACCGGCTTCCCGGCCAGCTCGCAGTCCGACCGTGAGGCGATGGCCCTGATCGGCCGCGAACTGCGCCGCCCGAGCCTGAGCCTGGCGGTGCTGTCGCGCTGCCTGCAGGCCGACATCGAAACCTCGGCACGCGCACTGGAAGCGGCTGCCAACCCGCGCCTGCACGTGTTCCTGTCGACCAGCCCGCTGCACCGCGAGCACAAGCTGCGGATGACCCGCGAGCAGGTACTGGAGTCGGTACGCAAGCACGTATCACTGGCACGCTCGTACATCGACGATGTCGAATTCTCGGCCGAGGATGCCACCCGCACCGAGCTGGACTACCTGATTGAAGTTTCGCGCGTGGCCATTGCCGCCGGCGCCACCACCATCAACCTGCCCGACACCGTCGGCTTCACCACGCCGGAAGAGATCCGCGCGATGTTCCAGCAGGTCATCGCCGGCGTTTCCGACGTTCCCAATGCCACCAACGTGATCTTCAGTGCGCATTGCCACAACGACCTGGGCCTGGCCGTGGCCAACTCGCTGGCCGCCATCGAAGGCGGTGCGCGCCAGGTCGAATGCACCGTCAATGGCATCGGCGAGCGCGCCGGCAACTGCTCGCTGGAAGAGATCGCGATGGTGCTGAAGGTGCGCCAGGCCTTCTACGAGCAGGACAGCGCGATCAACACCCCGCGCATCGTCGGCACTTCTCAGCTGCTGCAGCGCCTGGTCGGCATGCCGGTGCAGCGCAACAAGGCCATCGTCGGTGCCAACGCCTTCGCCCACGAATCGGGCATCCATCAGCACGGCATGCTGCGCCATCGCGGCACCTACGAGATCATGCGCCCGGAAGATGTGGGCTGGGAAGACTCGCAGATGGTGCTGGGCCGCCACAGTGGCCGCGCCGCCGTCGAAGCGCGCCTGCGTGCGCTGGGCTTCTGGCTGGACGAAGACGAACTGAAGCTGGTGTTCGAGCAGTTCAAGGGCCTGTGCGAACAGCAGCGCGTGGTCACCGATGCCGACCTGCAGACGCTGATGCAGGGCGGCTCCAACGCGCAGGGCTACCGCCTGGCGTCGATGACCATCAGTGACGTCGGCAGCCGCGCCAACGCGCTGGTCGAACTGTCCGACCCCGATGGCAACCGCGTGGCCGAGACCGCGCAGGGCGACGGCCCGGTCGATGCGCTGTTCGGCGCGCTGTCGGCGGCCACCGGCGTGCAGCTGATGCTGGACAGCTACCACGTGCACAGCGTCGGCATCGGCGCCGATGCGCGCGGCGAAGCCAACCTGAGCGTGCGCCACGAGGGCGTGGAGTACGACGGCACCGGCACCAGCAAGGACATCATCGAAGCCTCCGCGCTGGCCTGGCTGGATGTTGCCAACCGCCTGCTGCGCCAGCGCCAGGCCGCCGCCCACAGCAGCACCGACATTCCCACCCCCGCCACCGCCTGAGGAACCCGCCATGAGCGCCTTCGACACCACTGCGCTGCCTGCAGGGCAGCACTGGAACGCCCAGGACTATGCGATCGACGCCGGCTTCGTGCCGCTGCTCGGCGGCGCGGTGGCGCGCCTGCTCGACCCGCGCGCCGGTGAACGCATCCTCGACCTGGGCTGTGGCGATGGCGTGCTCAGCACCGAACTGGCCCTCAGCGGCGCACGCATCCACGGCGTGGACGCGTCGCCGGAACTGGTGATTGCGGCCCGTGCGCGCGGTGTCGATGCGCAGGTGATGGACGGCCATGCACTGTCGTTCGACAGCGAGTTCGACGCAGTGTTCAGCAATGCCGCCCTGCATTGGATGGGCACGCCTGACCGCGTGCTGGAAGGCGTGCGCCGTGCCCTGCGCCCGGGTGGCCGCTTTGTTGCCGAGTTCGGTGGCCATGGCAATGTGGCCACGATCATCGCCGCGGTACAGGCCGCGCGCGTGGCGCATGGCCACGGTGCCAGCGCCTTCCAGTGGTATTTCCCCAGTGCCGACGCCTACGCCGACCGCCTGCGCCAGCATGGCTTCCAGGTGCAGCTGATCGAGTGCACGCCGCGCCCAACCCCGCTGCCGACCGGCGTGGCCGGATGGCTGCGGGTATTCGCTGCGCCGTTGCTGGACGATCTGCCCGCCGAGGTCCGCGCCACCGTGCGCGAGGCCGCCACCGCGTTGCTGGCCGATCTGCCGCGCAACGCCGCCGGCCAGCCGTTGGCCGACTACGTGCGGCTGCGGGTACTCGCCCGTCGCCGTTGACATGATTCGTTCGTTATCTTTCCCGATGTCCGCACCTTCGTACTTCTGCCAGGCACACGCATGACTTCCGCACCCCGCACCCTGTACGACAAACTGTGGGACGCCCACGTGGTGGTTCCCGAATCCGACAGCGCGCCCGCCGTGCTGTACATCGACCTGCACCTGATCCACGAGGTCACGTCCCCGCAGGCGTTCACCGAGCTGCGCGAGCGCGGCCTGTCGCCACGCCGGCCGGACCGCACCAAGGCGACGATGGACCACTCCACGCCGACCCTGCCGGCTGCCGCCGATGGCACGCTGCCCTACGCCAGTGCCGCCTCCGAGGCGCAGGTCGCCACGCTGGCGCGCAACTGCGCCGAGCACGGCATCGAGCTGTTCGACATGGCCTCGGACAACCGCGGCATCGTCCACGTGATCGCACCGGAACAGGGCTTCACCCAGCCCGGCATGACCATCGTCTGCGGTGACAGCCACACCTCCACCCATGGTGCGTTCGGTTCGCTGGCGTTCGGCATCGGCACCAGCGAAGTCGGCCACGTGCTGGCCACGCAATGCCTGCTGCAGCGCAAGGCCAAGACCCTTGCGATCACCGTGGACGGCCCGCTGGCACCTGGCGTCGGCGCCAAGGACGTGGTCCTGCACATCATCGGCGTGATCGGCGTCAACGGCGGTACCGGCCACGTGATCGAGTTTCGTGGCAGCACCATCACGGCGATGGACATGGAACAGCGCATGACCCTGTGCAACATGTCGATCGAGGCCGGCGCGCGTGCCGGCATGGTCGCCCCGGACCAGGTCACCTTCGACTTCGTCGCCAACACCCCGCGCGGCCCCAAGGGCGCCGACTTCGAGGCCGCCGTGGCGCGCTGGCAACAGCTGCGCAGCGATGACGGCGCACGCTTCGACAGCGAAGTGCACATCGACGCCGCCGGTATCCGCCCGACCCTGACCTGGGGCACCCATCCGGGTACTGCCATCGCGGTGGATGCGCCGATTCCGGCCGCCAACGATGCCGCCGCGCAGAAGGGCCTGGACTACATGCACTTCCAGGCCGGCAAGGCGCTGGCCGGCACGCCGGTGGATGTGGTGTTCGTTGGTTCGTGCACCAATGGTCGCCTGAGTGACATGCGCCAAGTGGCGCAGGTGCTGCGCGGACGCCGCGTCGCCGACGGCGTGCGCATGCTGGTGGTGCCGGGCTCGGAGATCGTCAAGCGCGAGGCCGAGGCCGAAGGCATCCATGAGATCGTGCGCGCGGCCGGTGCCGAATGGCGCGAGCCGGGCTGCTCGATGTGCATCGCCATGAACGGTGACCTGGTCGCCCCGGGCCAGCTGGCGGTGAGCACCAGCAACCGCAACTTCGAGGGCCGCCAGGGCCCCGGTTCACGCACTCTGCTGGCGTCGCCGATGAGCGCGGCATGGGCGGCGGTGAAGGGCCAGGTGGCCGATACCCGCGAACTGTTCGCACAGGAGGTGGCGTGATGGCCGGTTTCCGTACCCTGAGCTCGGCCAGCGTGGTGCTGCGCCAGACCAACATCGACACCGACCAGATCATTCCGGCGCGGTTCCTGTCCACCACCGAACGTGCCGGCCTGGGCCGCAATGCGTTCAATGACTGGCGCTGGCAGGCCGATGGTTCGCCGGTGGCCGACTTCGCGTTCAACCAGCCGCACAACGCCGGCCGCAGCATCCTGCTGGCGGGCCGCAACTTCGGCTGCGGTTCCTCGCGCGAGCACGCACCGTGGGCGCTGACCGACCTCGGCCTGCGCGCCATCGTCAGCAGCGAGATCGCCGACATCTTCCGCGGCAACTCGCTGAAGAACGGCCTGCTGCCGATCGTGCTGGACGAGGCCGACGTGCAGGCGCTGATGCAGCACCCGGACGATGAGCTGACCATCGACGTGGCCGCGCGCGAACTGCGCACCCCGGATGGCCGCGTCTATTCCTTCCCGCTGGATGGCTTCTCGCAGACCTGCCTGCTGGAAGGTGTCGACCAGTTGGGGTATCTGTTGGGCCGTGTCCCTGAAATCGAACGTTACGAGAGTGAGCATGCACGCTGAAATTGTTGTCCTGCCCGGTGATGGCATCGGCCCGGAAGTGGCCGCCGCGGCAGTTGCCGTCCTGAAGGCCGTCGCCGAACGCTTCAACCACACCTTTGCTTTCAGCGAACACGACATCGGTGGCATCGCCATCGATCGCCATGGCGAACCCTTGCCGGCCGCCACCCTGGCCGCCTGCCAGGCCGCCAACGCGGTGCTGCTGGGTGCGGTCGGTGGCCCGAAGTGGTCCGACCCGAACGCCAAGGTGCGCCCGGAACAGGGCCTGCTGGCAATCCGCAAGGCGCTGGGCCTGTATGCCAACCTGCGCCCGGTGCGCACCCACGAGGCGGCGCTGCATGCCTCGCCGATCAAGGCCGAGCTGCTGCAGGGCGTGGACTTCGTGGTGGTACGCGAACTGACCGGCGGCATCTACTTCGGCGACAAGACCCGCGACGCCGACAGCGCCAGCGACCTGTGCCGCTACACCGTGGCCGAGATCGAGCGCGTGCTGCGCAGTGCCTTCCGCCTCGCGCAGCAGCGCCGTGGCAAGGTCACCTCGGTGGACAAGGCGAACGTGCTGGAAACCTCGCGCCTGTGGCGTGACGTGGCCGCACGCATCGGCCGCGAGGAATTCCCGGACGTGGCACTGGAACACCAGCTGGTTGATTCGATGGCCATGCACCTGTTGGCCAAGCCGCGCGAGTACGACGTGATCGTCACCGAGAACATGTTCGGCGACATCCTCACCGATGAGGCCTCGATGCTGGCCGGCTCGCTGGGCCTGCTGCCGTCGGCGTCGCTGGGCGAACCGGGCGCAGTCGGCATCTACGAGCCGATCCATGGCTCGGCCCCGGACATCGCCGGCAAGGGTATCGCCAACCCGTACGCGACGATCTTCAGCGCTGCGATGCTGCTGCGCCATTCGCTGGGGCTGGACGCCGAAGCCGCGGCGGTGGAAGCCGCGGTGCATGCCGTGCTGGACGACGGCGTGTTCACCGCCGACCTGGCCGCCAAGGGCCAGGCGGTGAGCACCGCGGCGGCCACCGACGCGGTGCTGGCGAAGCTGGGCTGACCTGTCCTGCAACTCCTGTAGAGTCGAGCCATGCTCGACTCACGCAACAGCAGTCGAGCATGGCTCGACTCTACAGGTACCTCGCGGCCACGCCCTGCGTGGCTGCTTTACTTGGTAGTGTACCCACCGTTGACCAGGATGGTCTGCCCGGTCATCCACCAGCCATCAGTGACAAGGAAGCGGATCCACGGCACGATGTCGGCGATGTCGGTCAGGCCAGTGCGGGTGAATGCCGACAGCGCCGCCGCGGTCTTGTGGTACGCCTGCGCATCGGCACTCTCGGCCGGGTAGAAGAACGGCGTATCCATCGGACCGGGACCGATCGCGGTCACCGAGATGCCGCGCTCGCCGAATTCCTTCGACGCTGCGCGGGTGAAGTGTTCCACCGGCGCCTTGGTCCCGGCATAGCTGGAATAGAACGGTGTGAACGCACCCAGCAGCGACGTGACCAAAGTGCAGATGCGACCGCCATCATTGACGTGGCGACCAGCCTCCTTGAGGAAGAAGAACGCAGCCTTGGCATTGACCGCGCTCATCTCGTCGTACTCCGCTTCGCTGATCTCCAGCAACGGCTTTTTCAGCACCTTGCCGACCGTGTTGATGGCGATGTCGGGACGACCGACAGCCGCCACCGCATCGGCGAACAAGCGCTCCATCGCCGCGGCCGAGGTCAGGTCTCCCTGCAGGGCGACGGCCGTGCTGCCAGCGGCCTGCACGGCGGCAACGGTGGCTTCGGCATCGGCCTGGGTGGCGGCGCTGTTGTAATGGATGACGATGGCCCTGGCCCCTTGCGCAGCAAAGTCGCGGGCCAGCAGGCCGCCCAGGTTCTTGGCGCCACCGGCAATCAGCACGGTCTTGCCCTTGAGGGAATGGTCGGTCATGGCGTTGGTCTCGGGAGGGGGCTGCCCGGGGTGGCAACCCTGCCCTGACGACGATATCGTGCAGAAAACACGGATAAAGCCCGCTACATTGACTTAACTTTCCAGAGCCAGCGAACAATGGACCGGATCGATCGCTTCCGCATCTTCACCCGGGTGGTGGAGTGCGCCAGCTTCACGCGCGCCGCCGACCAGCTCGGCCTGCCCCGTTCGACGGTGTCAGCGGCCATCGCGGAACTTGAACAGCGGCTGGGCACCCGCCTGCTGCAGCGTTCGACCCGCAGGGTCTCCACCACCCACGATGGCGACGTGTTCCATGCCCGTTGCCTGCGCCTGATTGCCGAGGTCGAGGACGCCGAGTCATTGTTCCGCCAGGACGACGCGCAGCCGGTGGGACTGCTGAAGATCGACGTGCCCAGCCGCATCGGCCGCCGCATCCTCGCCCCGGCCCTGCCCGACTTCTTTGCACGCTACCCGCAGGTGGAGCTGGACCTGGGCATGACCGACCGTGCGGTGAACCTGATCGAAGATGGCTGCGATGCCGTACTGCGCGTCGGCCAGCTGAGCGACTCCAGTCTGGTGGCCCGCACCCTGGGCCAGCTCGATTTCGTCAACGTTGCCGCACCGGCCTATCTGCGCGAGCACGGCGTACCGCAGCATCCTGCCGATCTGCAGCAGCACCGCGCGGTGAACTACGCTTCGCCGACCACGGCGCGGGTGGAAGCGTGGGAGTGGCAGGACGGCAGCCAGCTGCACACGCTACCGATGCCAGGCTGGGTGCGGGTGAACAGCGCCGAGGCGTCGATTGCCTGCTGCGTGGCTGGGCTCGGGCTGCTGCAGATTCCGCGCTACGACGTGCAGGCCGAACTGCAATCAGGCGCATTGGTGGAAGTGCTGCCGCAGCACGTCGCGCAGCCGCTGCCGGTAACCCTGCTGCAGCCGCACCGGCAGCATCGCGCACACCGCGTGCGGGTGTTCATCGAGTGGTTGTTGCCATTGCTGCGCACCGGACTGCAGCTGCGGTAGATCCACGCCATGCGTGGATGCTTCTGTAGAGTCGAGCCATGCTCGACTCATCCCATCATCGCGCGAAGAGCAGCCGAGCATGGCTCGGCTCTACAGAAAGCAGATCCCGCGAGCAGATCCACCCACGCCATGCGTGGATGCATGTTTCAGTGCCAACCAAGGTTGGCGCCTGCCAGAGGCCGAGGCAGGGCAACCCGGGGCATCACGCCCCGGATTCGTCCGGCTTGACCCGGAACCACGCCGCATACAACGCCGGCAGGAACACCAGGGTCAGCACCGTTCCCACGATCAGGCCGCCCATGATCGAGATCGCCATCGAGCCATAGAACGCACTGCGCGACAGCGGAATCATCGCCAGCACAGCGGCCAGCGCGGTCAGCACGATCGGGCGGAAGCGGCGCACCGTGGCATCGATGATCGAATGCCAGCGGTCATGGCCGGCGTCGATGTCCTGCTGGATCTGGTCGATCAGGATCACCGAGTTGCGCATGATCATGCCGGCCAGTGCGATCGTGCCCAGCAGTGCCACGAAGCCGAACGGCGCGCGGAACAGCAGCAGGAACAGGGTCGCACCGATGATGCCCAGCGGCGCGGTCACCAGCACCATCGCTGCGCGCGAGAAGCTGCGCAGCTGCAGCATCAGCAGCGTCGCCACCACCACCAGGAACAGCGGCATGCCGGCCTTGATCGAGTTCTGGCCGCGGGCCGAATCCTCCACCGTACCGCCGGTTTCCAGCAGGTAGCCGCTGGGCAGTTCGGCGCGGATGCCGTCCAGCGTCGGCAGGATCTGGTGCACCACGTCCAGCGGCTGCATGCCATCGCTGATGTCGGCGCGCACGGTCACCGTCGGCAGTCGGTTGCGATGCCAGATGATGCCGTCCTCGAAGCCGTACTCCATCGTCGCCACCTGCGACAGCGTGATGCTGCCGCCGTTGGCGGTGGGCATCGACAGGCTCGACAGCAGTTCCAGCTGGTTGCGCTCATCGGCCGGACCACGCAGCAGCATCTCGATCTGGCGGTTGCCTTCGCGGTACACGCTCACCGATTGCCCGGCCAGCGAACTGGACAGGAACTGGCTGACCTGGGCACTGCTCACGCCCAGCGCGCGGGCACGCTCCTGGTCGATCACCAGCCGCACCACCTTGCTCGGCTCGCTCCAGTCCAGGTTGACGTTCATCACGTGCGGGTTCTCACGCACCTTGGCCTCGACCTGGCGCGCGATCGCCTGCACCCTCTCGATGTGCTCGCCGGAAATGCGCATCTGCACCGGGTAGCCGACCGGCGGGCCGTTCTCCAGGCGGGTCACGCGCATCTGCACATCCGGGAACTTCGGGATCACCTCGTGCAGCATCCAGTCGCGGGTGCTCTCGCGCGACTTGATGTCCTTGGCCAGCACCACGAACTGGGCGAAGTTGGTCGCCGGCAGCTGCTGGTCCAGCGGCAGGTAGAAGCGCGGCGAGCCGGTGCCGACATAGGACACGTAGTTGGTGATGCCGTCGCGGCTGGACAGCAGCTTTTCCAGCTTCTCGGCCTGGGCCTGGGTCGAGCGCAGCGACGCGCCCTCGGCCAGTTCGATGTCCACCATCAGCTCCGGCCGGGTCGAATCGGGGAAGAACTGCTGCGGCACGAAGCGGAACATCATCAGCGAGAACACGAACAGGGCGATGGTCGCGGCGATCACCCACCAGCGACGACGCAGGCAGGCGTCGAGGAAGCGACGGAAGCTGCGGTAGAACGGGCGCTGGTACGGGTCATGGTCGTGCCCGTGCTGCGGCGGCGCGATCAGGTTGGCCAGCGCCGGGTAGCGGTCGGCCCACTGCTGGCGCCTGGCATGCCAGCGCGCGGACAGGCTGCCCGGCTTGGGCGGCTGCGGATTGAACAGGTCCGGCAGCATCTTGTCGCCCAGGTACGGGATGAACAGCACCGCTGCGATCCACGACACCACCAGCGCGATGGTCACCACCTGGAACAGCGAGCGGGTGTACTCACCGGTGCTCGATGCCGCCGTGGCGATCGGCAGGAAGCCGGCCGCGGTGATCAGGGTACCGGTCAGCATCGGGAACGCGGTTGACTCCCAGGCGAAGCTGGCCGCGCGCAGGCGGTCGTAGCCCTGTTCCATCTTGGTGGCCATCATCTCCACCGCGATGATCGCATCGTCCACCAGCAGGCCCAGTGCCAGCACCAGCGCGCCCAGCGAGATCTTGTGCAGGCCGATGTCGAAGTAGTGCATGACGAAGAAGGTCATCGCCAGCACCAGCGGAATGGTCACGCCCACCACCAGGCCGGTACGCAGGCCCAGCGAGAAGAAGCTGACCAGCAGCACGATCACCACCGCCTCGGTCAGCACCTGCACGAACTCGCCGACCGACTCCTCCACCGATTGCGGCTGGTCGGACACCTTGCGCAGCTGCATGCCGGCCGGCAGGGTCTTCTGCAGGCGCTCGAATTCGGCATCGAGGTTCGCGCCGAGCTTGAGGATGTCACCGCCGTCCTTCATCGCCACTGCCAGGCCGATCGCTTCTTCGCCCATGAAGCGCATCTTCGGCGAGGCCGGGTCGGCAAAGCCTCGCTTCACCTCGGCGATGTCACCGAGGTGCACGGTGCGGTCGCCGGCCCGGATCGGGAACTGGCGGATCGCCTCGATATCGTTGAACTGGCCGGTCACGCGCAGCTGCACGCGATCGGTGGCGGTCT
The DNA here is from genome assembly GCF_029837545.1 of Stenotrophomonas sp. GD04024. Lineage (NCBI taxonomy): Bacteria > Pseudomonadati > Pseudomonadota > Gammaproteobacteria > Lysobacterales > Lysobacteraceae > Stenotrophomonas > Stenotrophomonas sp. GD04024. Next base: position 16,951 of record NZ_JAOEDV010000037.1, read on the forward strand.
CGAAGAAGCTGGTGCCGGTGATCGCGTTCTGGTCGGCCAGCGCCTGCTGCACCTGCTGCATCGACACGCCCAGCGTCGCCAGGCGGGTATTGGACAGCTCGATCCACACCTTCTCGTCCTGCAGGCCGACCAGGTCGATCTTGCCGACGTCCGGCACGCGCTGCAGTTCCAGCTGGATGCGGTCGGCGTAATCGCGCATCACGGCGTAGTCGAAGCCCTTGCCGGTCAGCGCGTAGATGTTGCCGTAGGTGTCGCCGAACTCATCGTTGAAGAACGGGCCGACGATCTCGCGCGGCAGCGTCGCCCGGATGTCGCCCACGCGCTTGCGCACCTGGTACCACAGGTCCGGAATCTGCCGGGAACGCAGGCTGTCGCGGGCCATGAAGATCACCTGCGATTCGCCCGGGCGCGAGTACGAGCGGATGAACTCGTACTCGCCGGTGTTCATCAGCGCCTTCTCGATCGGCTCGGTCACCTGCCGCGAGACCTGCTCGGCGGTGGCGCCCGGCCACAGCGTGCGCACCACCATCGCCTTGAAGGTGAACGGCGGATCCTCGGACTGGCCCAGGTGCTTGTACGACCACGCGCCGATCAGCGCGAAGGCGAGCATCGCAAACAGCACCAGTGGACGGTTGGCCAACGCCCACTCGGAAAGATTGAAGCGGCGCACCGGCTTACTCCTTGGCCTTGGCGGCGGCGGCCGGCGCGGCCGGCTTCAGCACCGGGCGGTTCTGCCGGTCCACGGCGATCACCGGCTGGCCGGCACGCAGCAGATGGCCACCGGCGGCGACCACCCAGTCGCCTGCGCCGACGCCCGTGAGCACCGGCACCGTCTCGCTGCCGTAGGCACCGGTGGTGACCGCCGCAGCCTTCAGCGTGCTGTTGGCCGGATCGACCACCCACACGCTGGCGGCACCGTTGCCACCGCGCTGCAGCGCGCCCAGCGGCAGCTGCAGGCTGCCGTGGCGGCCGGCGCTGCTGTAGACACGTGCGCTCTGGCCCAGCTCCACATCAGCCATTGCATCGGCCGCCAGGCTGACCCGGGTCGCATAGGTCCGTGCCTGCGGATCGGCAGCGGCGGCAATCTCGCGGATCGTGCCTGGCAGGCGCTGGCCCGGACGGTTCCACAGTTCCACCTCGACCGGCTGGCCGACCGCGTAATCGCGGATGGTGGCTTCGGGCAGGTCGATCAGCACTTCGCGGCCACCGTCGGCGGCCAGGTTGAAAATGGTCTGGCCGGCGGACACCACCTGCCCGGCTTCGGCCTCGCGGCTGGCGATCACGCCGTCGGCCGGTGCACGCAGCTGCGCGTAATCGGCCTGGTTGCGCAGCACATCGAGGTTGGCACGCGCCGCATTGGCCTGGCCCTGCGCGGCCTTGAACGCGGCAGACTGCTGGTCCAGCTGCGAGCGGCTGACCAGCTGCTGGTCGGCCAGCACCTGATAGCGCTTGAGGTCGTCGCGGGCGCGCACCAGGTCGGCCTCGGCCGCGGCCAGCTGGGCCTGCGAAGCGCGGGCCTGCAGCGCGAAGTCGGCCACGTCCAGCTCGGCCAGCACGTCGCCCTTCTTCACCCGCTGGCCGGCATCGACGTGGCGCTTGACCAGGTTGCCGCCGACGCGGAACGACAGCGGGCTTTCCTGGCGTGCACGCACCGTGCCCGGGAACGCCGCAGGCGCCTGCCCGGCCTGCTCGCCAGGGTGAACCACCAGCACCGGCACGGCCGCCTGCGGCGCCTGTTCCTGTCCCGAACAGGCTGCCAGCGCAGCCACCCACACCATACCGCCCATCCAGCGCACGATCTTCATCGGTCAACGTCCTGAAAACGCAGGGTCCAACAAGGGGGGAGCCGCGACTGCCGGCCCAATTTAATAAACCGGTCGGTATAGTATAAATATCGAACCGCTTGGTCTAGTATTGTTGCGATGAGTTCTCCTACTTCCCGCAAGCCGTCGGCCAAGCCTGCTGCCAAGGCCGCCGGACCCGGGCGCCCCAAGGATCTCGGCAAGCGCGCGGCGATCCTTGAAGCAGCCAAGGCACTGTTCATCGAACAGGGCTATACCGGCGTGAGCATGGACGCCATCGCCGCTCAGGCCGGCGTCTCGAAGCTGACCGTGTACAGCCATTTCGGCGACAAGGAGACCCTGTTCTCCGAGGCCGTGCAGTCCAAATGCATTGAAATGCTGCCCGACGCCCTGTTCGTGGCCGACGCGGACGGCCCGCTGCGCGACCAGCTGATCGGCATCGGCCTGGCCTTCTTCGAGCTGATCACCTCCGATGCGGCGATCTCGATCCAGCGCATGATGATGGCCCCGGAAACCGATGAACGCCTGCGCGAGCTGTTCTGGCAGGCCGGCCCGGAACGTACCTGCGCGGCCCTGGCCGACTTCCTGCGCGCGCGCGGCGAACGCGGCGAGCTGGAGATTGCCGATTACTACCTCGCCGCCCAGCAGTTCCTGACCCTGGTGAAGGGCGAAGTGCACATGCATATGATGTGCGGCATGCCACTGTCACCGGTGGAGTGCGACCCTATCACCCACGTGACCGCCAGCATCGACTTCTTCCTGCGCGCCTATGCGCCGAGAGGGACCGGGACGGCCGGATAACCAAAACTGAACGAACCGGAGGTCGCGATGACTTCCGGCACTGCGACCCCGGCCACCCGGCAGCTGATGCTCTGGGCGCGCCGCCGGCCTCCGGCACCGGTAAAATGGCCGGCCCACTGCGCTGGATTTGAACCTCATGACGATTGATTACGCCCACGCCCGCGAACTGATGGTGGAACAGCAGATCCGTCCCTGGGACGTGCTGGACATCAAGGTGCTCGACGTCCTCGCCCGCCTGCCGCGCGAGGCCTTTGTCGCCGACGCGCACCGGGCGCTGGCCTACGCCGACGTCGAACTGCCGATCGGCCATGGCCAGAAGATGATGAAGCCGGTCATCGAGGGCCGTACCCTGCAGGCACTGGACCTGCAGCCGGGTGACGAAGTGCTGGAGATCGGCACCGGCAGCGGCTTCCTGGCTGCCTGCATCGGCGCGCTGGCGCGCGACGTGCTGAGCCTGGAGATCGACCCGGAACTGGCCGCCGCCGCACGCGCCCGTCTGGACGCCTCCGGCCTGGGCACCAATGTCCGTGTGGAAGTGGCCGACGCCATGTCCTGGCAGACCGAACGCCGTTTTGACGTGATCTGTGTCACTGGTGCGGTCGACGTGGTGCCGTCACAGTTCGCCTCGTGGCTGCGTCCGGGTGGCCGCCTGTTCGTGATCCAGGGCCGCTCGCCGGCGATGGAGGCCCTGCTGGTCAAGGCCGACGGCAGCACCGAATCGCTGTTCGAAACCGATATCGATTACCTGCGCGGTGCCGCCCCGGCACCCCAGTTCCACCTCTGAGTCCAAGGAAGCCGCAATGATCCGCCGATCCCTCGCTGTTGCGCTGGCCACTGCCCTGCTGCCGTTGTCCGCCCATGCCGCCGACCTGCTGCAGGTCTATGAGATGGCGCGCAACGGCGATCCGCAGCTGTCCGCCGCCGAATCGACCCGGCTGGTCGACAAGGAAGGCGCCGTGCAGGCGCGCGCTGCCCTGCTGCCGCAGATCAATGGCCAGGCCACGCTGAACCGCACACGCAGTGAGCCGAACGCCGATGTCAATTCGGGCTCGTTCACCAGCAAGCGCCGCAACTACACGATCGACGGCAGCCAGACGCTGTTCAACTGGACCCAGATCAACAACCTGCGTTCGCAGCGCGAACTGAGCAAGGCGGCGGACTTCACCCTCGACTCGGCCAACGACAGCCTGATCGTGCGCACCTCGGCGGCCTACTTCAACGTGCTGGTGGCGATCGAATCGCTGAACGCCGCACAGACCAATGAAGCGGCCGCGAAGAAGCAGTTCGACTTCGCCGACAAGCGCCTGGAAGTGGGCCTGGCGCCGATCACCGACGTGCACGAAGCACGCGCCCAGTACGACCAGGCGCGCGCCAACACCATCGTTGCGCAGAACACCCTGGCCGATAACTACCAGGCCCTGACCGAACTGACCGGCCAGCCGGTGGTCAACCTGCGTGGCCTGCCGGCGGACTTCCGCCCGGAAGTGCCGGCCAACCGCGGCAACATCGACGAACTGGTGCACCAGGCGACCAACCAGAATCCGGCGCTGAAGGCGCAGGAACTGAAGGTCAGTGCCGCCGAAGCCAGCGTGCAGGCCGCCCGCGGTGGCCATTACCCGACCCTGTCGCTGGGCGGCAGCTGGGGCAAGAGCGCGACCTGGGGTGACAGCACCGGTGCCGGCTCGCTGTCGCCGGACGCACGCACCAACAGCATCGGCCTGACCCTGAGCGTGCCGATCTTCTCCGGCGGTGCCACCCAGTCCGGCGTGCGCCAGGCGCTGGCCCAGCGTGACATCGCCCAGGACGGCTACGAACAGCAGAAGCGTGCCCTGGACCGCAACACCCGCAACGCCTACCAGACCCTGGTGCAGGGCATCAGCGAAGTGGAAGCCCGCCGCCTGGCGGTGGTCTCGGCGCAGAGCGCGTACGACGCCTCGCAGGTTGGCCTGGAAGTCGGTACCCGTACCGTGCTGGACGTGATCCAGAACCAGCGCATCCTGTTCTCGGCGCAGCTGGATTACGCCAACGCCCGCTACACCTTCCTGCAGAACCGCCTGCTGCTGAGCCAGTCGCTGGGCGCACTGGATGTGGCCGAGCTGCAGGACGTCAACCGCCTGCTGACCCAGGACGCAGGCAACCCGGCAACGACCACGCACTGAGTCGCCGCCCTGCCGGCAACGAAGAAGCCACCCGCGAGGGTGGCTTTTTTTTGTGCGCGACGCAGGCCGAAGCCTCCACGCATGGGAGGCTTGCCTGGTCGTCAGCCGGGCCACGCACGCATCCGTTCCGCGGCGGCCAACAGGCACAGCGCGGCGGCCAGGGGGGCCAGCACCGGCAGGGCGCGTGGTAGCGGAACCTGCGCGCGCAGGGCAGCCAGGCACAGCGCCGCCATCACCAGCAGGGTTGCCGGCCCAGGCAGCACCGGCAATGTGCCCATCGGCATCGCCAGCGCCAGCAGCGCCGCGGCCAGCACCACCGCGACCGGCATCGGCGGCGCAACACGCCCATGCGATGCATCGCGGGCCGCCGTCCACAACTGCGTTGCCAACCGCGCAGCCACCCGCAGCAGCACCAGCAGGAGTGCCGCCAACCCGCTCGCCCCCGCCAGTGGCAGCAGCGGCATCATCCACTGCAGTTGCGGGTGCTGCTGCAATGCCACCGACAACGGCCGCGTACTGGCCAAGGCCGGAAACTCGACCAGGCCGGACTGCAACGCGGCCAGCACGATCAGCAGCAGCATGGCCAGCAGCAGCGTGCTCGCCAGCAACGCTGCCTGTCGCGTCCGCACCTGGCCACACACGCCGGGAAATCCCAGCACCAGGCCGGCACAGGCAAACACGCCGAGCAGCGGCACGCTGGCTGCCAGCACTCCTCCTGGCCCAAAGCGATAGGGCGCCGTGGCCTCCGGCAGCCACGGTATCCAGAGCGCGTAGTGCACATGGCGGGCCGCCAGCACCAGCAGCAACAGGCCGGTGCCCAGCTTCACCGTCAGCAACGCACAGGCCACCAGCGCCCCACGCCTCGGTGGCAGCAATCCGATCAGCCCAAGCAGAAGCAGGCCAAGGGTGGCCATCAGCGCAACCGGCATCGCGTTACCGGCCTCGATGCCACAGCTGGCCAGCAGCGCATGCACGTGGCTGGCCATGGACTGCGCCACGCCGGCGCTGGTCGCCATCAGTTCCACCAGCAGCGCGGCGCCGAGCAGGCCGGCCGGGACCCTGCCCCAACGCGCCCGCAGCAGGCCGTGCAGGCCCTCGGCCACCGGCAGCTGCCGGCCCAGGATGTGCAGGCAATACAGCAGCGGCGCGGTGCCCAGCGCAGCCAGCAACAGGCTCAACACGATCGCAGGGCCTGCCTGTGCGGCGGTGTGCTGCCCCACCAGCGCGATCACGCTGCCACCCAGCATCAGGGTCAGGATCACCCCTGCAAGGTGGTCCCTGCCCGGCCCTGCATCGCCCATGTCGCCCGGGCCGCTGTCGCTATCCATCGCAAGGTTCCTTGATATCCGCCCAAGCAGGTTCGACAGCAGGCTGGCAGCCTGCGGCGAAGGGCGATATCAGAATCCGTGGCGTGCACGCCGCATTGTGATCGCAGGCACGTCGGCACACCGTTCCACGGTCCTGCAACGACAGGAATCTCGCCGTTAAGCAGAATTGATGCAGGCGATCACGTCATTCGATCCGCAGTACGTGGATCGAATCCCCTGCGGCCTCAGCTGCGCGGAGGAGGCAGGTGGGGGGCCACCAGCGCCAGCGTACGCTGCAATGCGCCGCGACCGTTGCTGACCAGGGTGCAGCCGGCACGCGCCATGTCCTCGCGTGCACGTTCGTCATCAAGCAGGTGCTGCAGCAGATCGCCAACCGCCTGCACGTCCTCGCCGATCAGCAGGGCACCGGCCTCGCGCATGCGTCGTGAGATCTCGGAGAAGTTGTGCAGGTGCGGGCCGGTCACCGCGGCGGTGCCCATCGCCGCCGGTTCCAGCAGGTTGTGGCCACCGATCGATTGCAGGCTGCCGCCGACGAACGCCACCTGCGCACAGGCATAGAACGGCATCAGTTCACCCAGGGTGTCGATGACGAACACATCGGTGCCGGCGTCCGGCCACTGCATCGCACGCCGGGTCGCCACATTCCAGCCCTGCTCGCGCGCCAGGGCCTCCACCTTCGGGAAGCGCTCGGGATGGCGCGGCGCCCACAGCAGCAGCAGGTCGGGATGCTGCTGGCGCAGGCGACGGTGCAGGTCGATCACCGCCTGCTCCTCACCGTCATGGGTGCTGGCGGCGATCCACACCGGGCGTCCGGCCGCTACCCGCGCATGGAACTGCGCGACGAAGTCCTGTACGTCCGGCGTGGCGATGTCGAACTTCAGGTTGCCCAGCGCCTGCACCTGCTCGGGAGCCGCGCCCAGCTGCACGAAACGCTCAGCATCATCCTGCGACTGTGCGGCGACGCAGGTGACCGTGCGCAGGGCGCGACGGATCAGCGCTGCCAGCAACCGATAGCCACGCAGCGAGCGGGCCGACAGGCGGGCATTGAGGATGTAGACCGGAATGCGGCGGTCGCGGCAACCGAACAGCATGTTCGGCCACAGCTCGGTCTCCAGGATCAGCGCCAGGCTGGGCCGGAAGTGGCCGAGGAAGCGGTTGACGCTGCCGGGCACGTCGTACGGCAGGTAGACATGGTCGAGCGCGTCGCCCCACAGCGCGCGCACGCGTTCGGACCCGGTCGGGGTGATGGTGGTGATGACCCAGCGGATATCCGGGCGTTGCTGGCGCAGGGCATTGACCAGCGGGGCGGCGGCATTGACCTCGCCCACCGACACCGCATGCAGCCAGACCCGCGGCTGGCCGGTCGGCTGTGGGTAGGAGGCGTAGCGCTCGTCCCAGCGCCGGAAGTATTCACGGACCCGGAAACCGCGCCAGACCAGGTGGTACACGGTGATCGGCAGCAGCAGGTAAAGCACGGCCGAATACAGGCCGCGCAGGATCCATTCGACAGGGTCTTTACGCATGCGGCAAGGATACGGGAGGCCCCCGGGAAAGACACGCGGCCGGGTTGGTAGAATGGAGCAATGTCCGATGCCTCCACTGCCATCCGCCCGTCGCTGCGCGATCCCCGCAACTGGCCGATGTTCGCCGTCATGTTCGGCGCCTTCGCCATCGCCCGCCTGCCGTGGATGCTGCAGCGCGCGCTGGGCCGTGGCGTCGGCTGGATCAGCTGGCGCCTGCTCGGCAGCCGCCGCCGCGCCGCCGAGGTCAACCTGCAGCTGTGCTTCCCGGAAAAGGACGAGGCCTGGCGCCAGCGCCTGGTACGCGACAGCTTCGATGCACTGGGCGTGGGCGTGTTCGAATGCATCCGCGCCTGGTGGGGCAGCATCGACAGCATCCGCCCGCAGGTACAGATCGAGGGCCTGGAACACCTGCGCCGGATGCAGGCCGAAGGACGCGGCGTGCTGCTGGTCTCCGGCCACTTCATGACCCTGGAGATGTGCGGCCGCCTGCTGTGTGACTACGTCGATCTGTCGGGCATGTACCGCAAGCACAAGAACCCGGTGTACGAGTGGGCGGTGAAGTTCGGTCGCCTGCGCTACGCCAAGGCGATGTATGCCAACGAAGACATCCGCGCCACTGTGCGGCACCTGAAGAAGGGCGGCTTCCTCTGGTACGCGCCGGACCAGGACATGCGCGGCAAGGACACCGTGTTCGTGCCGTTCTTCGGCCACACCGCGTCCACCATCACCGCCACCCACCAGCTGGCGCGGATGACCGGCTGCGCGGTGATCCCGTACTTCCACCGCCGCGAAGGCGGGAAGTACTTCCTGAAGATCGGCGCACCGCTGGAAAACTTCCCCAGCGAGGACGTGGAAGCAGACACCACCCGGGTCAACCAGGCCATCGAAGCGATGGTGCGCGAGGCCCCCGACCAGTACCTGTGGATCCATCGCCGTTTCAAGCGGCAGCCGGGCGGGCGGAGCGATTTCTACAAGTAGATCCACGCCATGCGTGGATGCTCTCCATTCGGGTAGCGGCACCTACAACGGCCAACGGCACCAGGCATGAGGGTACTCATCCAACGTGCTGGCCAGGCCCGCGCGGACCGGGTTGGCCAGGATATACATCGCCTTCTCATGAAGGGTTTCATCGCTGCGTACGGCGTGATCATGATAGCCGTGCTGCCACAGCCTGCCGTGTCGGCCCAGGTGCTGGTTCAACAGGCGGCCACTGCGTGATTTGAGCAGGGCCATGCAATCAGCCAGGGTGCCCCCGCGCAGTTTTATCAGCCAGTGCAGGTGATCCGGCATCACCACCCAGGCGAGGCTGTGGCTGAAGCCCCTGCGCTCTACGAAGCGCAGAGTGTCGATCAGGATCGCCACGTTCGCGGCATCGGCGAACAACGGTTCGCGGCCGAAGGTTGCCGTGGTCAATGAGTACACGTTGCCGGATCGGGAACAGCGACCGTAGCGGAGTCTGGGGCTGGCCATGCTTCCAGCATGCGCGGCGTGCCGTAACAGCGGTATTGGAGGTCCGGCCATGACCGGGTCGGGAAAGCCCATCCACGCATGGCGTGGATCTACTGATCGACTCCCTGGTTGTTTCCTGCCATGCGCGGATATGCGGTCACTTCACGGGCGGCGAATCCTCTGCCTCGCGCGCCAGCAGGCTGCCGGCGAACAGCGCGGCCAGCATCACCGTCAGGCCGCCCCAGAACGCCGAGGAGAACGCCAGGTGGGTGTTGAGCGGAAACACCGTGACCGCCAGCGCCAGCATCGCCGGGCGCGCGCGCTCACGCGCGCTGGCCGGCGCATAGCGCCATGCGCGCCAGGCCTGGGCCACCGCCGCCAACCACAGCAGCAGACCGAGCACGCCGGTTTCAGCGAGGATTTCCAGCACGATCTGATGGGCATGCAGCGCAGGCGCATTACCCCAGACCGCCGGCCCCTCATCGGCGACGCAGGCCGGATAGGCATCGCGGAAGCCGCGTGCGCCGACACCGTTGATCGGATGTTCTTCAATCATGCACACGGCGGCCTGCCAGATCCGTGCACGCCCGGACAGCGCCTGGTCGACACCGCGTTCGCCGCCCTCCCAGGCCATCGCCGTACGCGCGAAGCGTTCGCGCAGTTGCGGCACGCTGGCGGTCAACGCGCCGGCTGCCAGCACCGCAAGCAGCGCCAGCAACGCCAGCCGCTTCCAGCCGAACTGGCGCACGCCACTGTAGGCCAGCACCAGTGCGAACGTGATCCACGAGGCACGCGACCCTGCCAGCAGCAGCACGCCGCCAAGCGCGGCGGCCGCCAGCAACCAGCCCGCATTTCCGAAGCGCCGCGCGATCGGCAACAACAGGAACGGTGACAGGCTGGCCAGCACCTGGCCGAACTTGAGGTTGCAGGGCCCCAGGGCCCCACTGAGCCGGTCAGCCAGGGCGGCTTCGTCCGCCGGGCACAACGCGTGGCCGCTTACGGCCAGCTTCAGGTGTTCCAGCGACCAGAACCATGGGCTGGTACCGGCCACGGCCTGTACCAGTGCATCCAGCGTCCATGCACCCGTGATCAGTGCCAGGCCACCGAAGGTCAGCCTTCGCCGTTCGGGCGTGGCGACAGCGATTGCCACCAGCCACATGAAAGGCAGATAGCGCAGGCCGGCGGCCGCCTTGGTCCACGACGCTGCAGGATCGATGGCATCGATGGCCGAGAACGCCTGCGGCAGCCAGTAGCCAAGGAACAGGATCGAGGTCAGCGCCCAGGCCGCCGTGCTCAGCAGGTGCGGACGGCGCTGCAGGCGGCGCATGACCATGCGCGCGGCGGCGTACAGCGCGCCCAGTCCGAGCACGGTTTCGGCGATGCCCGGCAGCGGCCACATCGCCACGTACGCCAGCACCCACCAGGGTGCCCAGCGCCCGGCGCGGTCGTCGCGCAGGGGAACCGTGGCGTCAGCCGGCAAGGTCGGCATAGAGGCGAAGGGTGTCACGCTGCATGGCCTGCAGGGTAAACGGGATGCGCGCCGGCAGGGACGGCGGCTGCGCCAGCAGGGCCAGCGCGCGTTCACCCAGTGCCCGCGCATCACCCAACGGTACGGCGGCCGCGGGTTGCAGTTGCTGCAGCAGTTCACCCACGCCGCCATGGTCCCAGCCCAGCACCGGGCGGCCGACCGACAGCGCCTCGACCACGGTGCGGCCAAAGGCTTCCGGTTTGTCCGACAGCTGCAGCACCAGGTCACTGGCGGCATAGGCCTGGGCAATGCGTGCGGTGGGCGCACTGATCTGCACGGCCTCGGCCACGCCCAGCGCCGTCGCCTGCCGGCGCAGATCCGCCACATAGGCTTCGCGGCCCGGTTCATCGGTGCCCAGCATCCACAGCTGGGCCGGCACACCGGCGGCGCGCACGTCGGACAGCAGCTGCAGCGCATGGGCGTGGCCCTTCAGGCGGGTGCCCCGCCCCGGCAGCAGCAGCAGCGGGCCGTCCACCTGCCCCAGCCACGGAAAATCGGCAGCCAGTGCCAGCCGCGGCCGGCGGTCGGCGCGCGCCACGCGCGGGAACTGGGCGACGTCGACGCCGCGCGGGATGACCTGCAGCGTCGCTTCGGGGACCGTCGGGTAATGCCGGCGCACGTAGTCACGTACGCTGTTGGATACGCAGATCACGCGCTCACCGCTGGTCATCACTGCGCTGTAGCGGCTGGGTGAGTTCAGCCCGTGCACGGTGGTGACCCAGTGCGGGCGCTGTGCGGCGGGCATGGCGCGGATCGCGTACAGGCCCAGCCAGGCCGGCAGCCGCGAACGGGCATGCACGATGTCGGCGCCGACCTCGGCAAACAGGCGCCGCAGGGTCGGCAGATGCCGCAGGGTCAGCAGCGACTTGCGGCCGATGTCGAGGGTGAGGTGCTCGGCACCACTATCGAGCAACGGCTGCACCAGGCGGCCACCGGCGGAAACCACCAGCGCGCGATGGCCGGCGGCGACGAGCGCCGCAGCGATTTCCAGGGTCGAGCGCTCGACACCGCCGGAGTGCAGCGCCGGCAGCAACTGCACCACGGTCAATCGGCGCATCGAAGGGGCGGCCGCTTAGTCGGCCAGCACGAACACGGAACCGCAGTACGGGCACTGCGCTTCGCCGTTGGGCTCGTCTTCGATCGGCAGGTACACGCGCGGATGCGAGTTCCACAGCGCCATTTCCGGGGTCGGGCAGCTCAGCGGCAGATCGCTGCGGTGCACGGTGTAGCGCTTCTCGGCGTTGGCGGGCGCGGTGGCGGTATGGCTCATGGCGGATGTCGATGAACGGGTTGCGAGGGCTGTGATTCTAGCATCCGGGCCGCCCCGACATTGTGCCGCCCCTGCGCAGGCCGGATCGGCAGGGCGATTTCTTCAATCGATCCGGCGGGTTCGCGCCGGAAACCCGCCGACCGCACTATTTCCCGCATTTGGATCGAACTAAATGGCACTTGTCAGGTCGCGGCGGCTGTTGCAGGATCGGGCCAGGTCGCGACCCGACCTGCCCTCTTCGACCCGATCGCATGGCCCGCCCCCACCGGACCGGCATCGCCTCTCCCACTGCCATCCCGGCGGGCGGAGCGATGCTGTCCGTGGTGCCCGCCGATGCGGGTTCTGCCCGCCGCCAGCCCTTCCGGGAGATCCCTGCATGACCCTGTCCGATCCACGCCGCGCCCTGCTTCCGCTCGCCCTGGCCCTGGCCTGTGCGACTACCGCGATGCCGGTGTTGGCACAGGGGCTGCAGACTTCGTTCGAACCGGGTGAACCGGCCCCGACCCCGGCGGCGGGTGGGTTGCAGGTGTCGATCGGCGACGGTCCCGCCGCGCCCTACGCCGCCAAGCGCAATGCCGGCTACAGCGGCCTGCATGCACTGCGCTACAGCAGCAACGGCGGCAGCGCGCGGCGCGAGCTGTTCAGGACCGATGTGCCCATCGAAGCCGAAACCACCCTGTCATGGCTGGTGCTACCGGAAATCGTCGGCAAGGACACCGTGGCCTCGACCTATGTCTCGCTGGACCTGCTGCTGGACGATGGCAGCCGCGTGTCGTCCAGCGCTGCACGCGACCAGCATGGCGTGGCCATCGGCGCGCGCGCGCAGGGCGCGTCGAAGACGCTGTATCCGCAGCAGTGGGCGCGCAAGGCGATACGCCTGGGCGAGGTATCCGCACTGCAGGGGCGTCGCGTGGTGGCGATCGAACTGGAGGTGGCCAGTGCCGAAGGTGCACCGGTGTCCGGCTGGATCGATGACGTGCGCCTGGACGCACAGCCACATTCCCGGCCACAGCGGGTCTCCGACTGGGTGCTGACCACCCGCGGCACCCAGGCCAACGGCACCTTCTCGCGCGGCAACAATTTCCCGGCCACGGCAGTGCCGCACGGATTCAACTTCTGGACCCCGGTGACCGATGCCGGTGCGCTGAACTGGCTGTACCGCTGGAACGAGCAGAACGATGCGCAGAACCGCCCGCAGCTGCAGGCGCTTGCGCTGAGCCACCAGCCCAGCCCGTGGATGGGCGATCGCCAGACGTTCCAGGTGATGCCCTCGGCCAACCGCGGCGTGCCGTCCGCCGACCGCCGCAAGCGTGCGCTGTCGTTCGAGCGCAGCCATGAGAGTGCGCGCCCCTACCGTTACGACGTGCGCTTCGACAACGGCATCGCCGCCGCGATCGCGCCGACCGACCATGCGGCGCTGTTCCGCTTCGATTTCCCCGAAGACGGCGACGCCAACCTGCTGTTCGACAATGTCGATGCGCGTGGTGGGCTGACCCTGGATGCCGCCACGCAGACGCTGTACGGCTACACCGATACGCGCAGCGGCCTGTCCAACGGCGCCAGCCGCATGTACGTGGCGGCCCGTTTCGACAAGCCGTGGCGCAGCAGCGGCCGCATCGACACCGGCCGCCCCACCGGCTACATCAAGTTCGATGCCGGCAGCGAGCGGCGGGTGAACATGCGCATCGCCACCTCGCTGATCTCGGTGGAACAGGCCCGGCACAATCTGGCGCTGGAGATTGCTGCGGCCGATACGCTGGAGAGCGTGGCCAGCCGCGCGCAGGATGCCTGGGATGCACGCCTGGCCCGCTTCGACATCGGCGATGCCAGCGACGACCAGAAGACCACGCTGTATTCCAGCCTGTACCGGCTCTTCCTGTATCCCAATTCCGGCCACGAGAATGTGGGCAGCGCGGCCGCACCGGACTGGCGCTACGCCAACCAGGCCAGTGCCAGCGAGGACAACACCGGCGGCAGCGCGACCCGGACCTTCGCCGCCGTGCGCGATGGCAAGGTGTTCGTCAACAACGGTTTCTGGGACACCTTCCGCACCACGTGGCCAGCCTATGCGCTGTTCACGCCCGATGATGCCGGGCAGCTGGTGCAGGGCTTCATCGAGCAGTATCGCGCCGGTGGCTGGATCGCACGCTGGTCGTCGCCGGGCTATGCCGACCTGATGGTCGGTACCAGCTCCGACGTGGCCTTCGCCGACGCGTGGCTGAAGGGCATCGGCGGCTTCGATCCGGCCGAGGCCTATGCCGCCGCGTTGAAGAACGCGACCGTGGTACCGCCGGACCGTCACGTCGGCCGCAAGGGCATGGACCGTTCGACCTTCCGCGGCTATGCCAGTGCCGACGTGCACGAGGGCATGTCGTGGACGATGGAAGGCGCGCTCAATGACTTCGGCGTCGCCAACATGGCCGATGCCCTGGCCAAGCGCGCAACCACGCCTGCCGCACGCGAGCGCTACAGCACCGAGGCCGACTACTTCCGCTACCGCGCGGCCAGCTACGCAACGATGTTCGATCCGGCCGCCGGCTTCTTCCAGGGCCGCACTGCCGACGGCCGCTGGCGAGTGGATTCCGAGCGCTACGACCCGCGCGTGTGGGGCCACGACTACACCGAGTCCAACGGCTGGACCTTCGCCTTCACCGCCGCCCACGATGGCGAAGGCCTGGCCGCGCTGTACGGTGGCCGCGACAGGCTGGCGGCGAAGCTGGATACCTTCTTCGCCACCCCGGAGACCGCAGACCCGGCCCTGGCCGGCTCCTACGGCGGCACCATCCATGAAATGACCGAAGCACGCGATGTGCGCATGGGCATGTACGCGCACAGCAACCAGCCGGCGCACCACATCCCGTGGATGTACCTGTATGCCGGGCAGCCGTGGAAGACCCAGCAGCACGTGCGCGAGATCCTGTCGCGGCTGTACGTCGGCAGCGAGATCGGCCAAGGCTATCCGGGGGACGAGGACAATGGCGAGACCTCGGCGTGGTACGTGCTGGCCTCGCTGGGCCTGTACCCGTTGCGCATGGGCGCCCCCGAGTACGTGATCGGTTCGCCGGCATTCCGCCACGCATGCGTGGAACTGCAGGGCGGCGCCGTGCTGACCGTGAACGCGGCCAACAACACGCGCGAGAACGTCTACGTGCAGTCGCTGAAGATCAACGGCAAACCCTGGACCAAGACCTGGGTACCGCACGAACTGATCGCCAAGGGCGCAACGCTGGACTTCGTGATGGGCCCAAGGCCGTCGCGTTGGGGCAGTGGCGTGGACGACGCGCCGCCCTCGCTGACCGCGCGTGGCCAGCGTCCGCAGCTGCTGCACGACCTGCTTGGCAGCGGCGCGAAAGCCACATCAGGCGATGGCCGCGCGCTGCCTGCACTGGTGGATGACGATGCCGGTACCACGGTCGGCCTGGGCGGTGGCGCGATCATCGCGCTGACCGGGCTGGCCGAGGGCGCCCCGACGATGTACACGCTGACCAGCGGCGACGGCAGCATCCGCGGTGGCGAATGGGCGCTGGAGGCCCGCAGCGGCGACGGCAGCTGGACGCTGCTGGACCAGCGCAGCGGCGAAGACTTCGAATCCGCTCGCCAGACCCGGCCGTTCCGCATCGCCAGGCCCGGTCGCTACAGCGAGTACCGCCTGCGCCTGGTGGCACCGAGCCGGATGCCGCTGGCGGAGATTGAACTGCTGGCACCCGGCGCGGCGCAGTAAGCCGCATGCACGGTGGGCACGGATGCCCGCCGCGCCGCGGCAGCTGGCGGCCTCAGCGCGACCGCACGAATCCTGCGTACAGCGCGAACAACTGCTGGAAGTACCGCCGGGTCACTCGATTGCGCATGACACTTTCGCCGATGGGGAGGTGGTCGGGCCCAGGGTGGGAAGGCCGGTCCGGTCCCTTCCCACGGCCGGGCCGCGTGGGCGTATTGGGCCCCAGCGGGGTTGCAGGCAAATGACCGGGTTGCGAAGCGCGTGTGGCACAGACCAGCGGTAGAGCCGGCCGCTGGCCGGCTGCGGTGGTGGTGGACATGATTGCGGTTGCCGGCCAGCGGCCGGCAGGACCCGTTTCCGCCTTGCGGAAACAGAAACGCGCCCCGTGGGGCGCGCTTCTGCAGCTGGAATCGGGAAGAAGGCTTATGCCTTCTTTTCCGCTTCCAGCTGCTTGCGGATCTGCGCATCCACCGCGGCGATCGCGGTCATGTTCAGGATCCGGCGCGAGGTCGCGCTGGTGGTCAGGATGTGCACCGGCTTGTTCACGCCCATCAGGATCGGGCCGATCGCCACACCGTCGGTGAACACACGCACCAGGTTGTAGGCGATGTTGGCCGCTTCCAGGTTCGGCAGCACGAACAGGTTGGCGCGGCCCTGCAGGGTCGAGCCCGGCAGCAGCTTCTGGCGCAGCGCTTCATCCCACGCGGTGTCGCCCTGCATTTCGCCGTCCACGTTCAGACGCGGGTTGCGCTTGAGCAGCAGCTCGCGCACCTGGCGCATCTTCAGCGCGTCCTTCGAATCATGGCTGCCGAAGTTGGAGTGCGACAGCAGCGCCACCTTCGGCTCGATGCCGAACAGCTTCATGCGGTAGGCCGCCTGCAGCGTGGCTTCGCACAGCTGCTCGGCGGTCGGGTCTTCCTGCACGTGGGTATCGACGAAGAAGAACACGCCCTGCTGGTTGATCACGCCGGTCATCGCCGAGGTCGAGGTGACCTTCGGCTCCAGCGGCAGCACGCTGCGCACGTAGCCCAGCTTCTTGTGGAAGCGGCCGACGATGCCGGTCAGCATCGCATCGGCTTCGCCACGCGCCACCATCACCGCGGCGATCAGGGTCGGGCGCGAACGCATCAGGTTCTTCGCCGCGGCCACGGTCACGCCACGACGGCCGGTCAGGCCGTGGTAGTACTGCCAGTACTCGTTGAAGCGCGGGTCGTCGTTGATGTTGGTGACTTCAACGTTCTCACCGATCTTCAGGCGCAGGCCGAGGCGCTCGATGCGCGACTCGATCACTTCCGGGCGGCCGATCAGGATCGGGTGCGCCAGGCCGTCATCGACCACGTTCTGCACCGCCTGCAGCACCACTTCCTCTTCGCCTTCGGCATACACCACGCGCTGCTTGTCGCTGCGCGCGCGGTCGTAGACCGGCTTCATCATCAGGCTGGTGCGGTAGACGAACTGGGCCAGCTTGTCGCGGTAGGCGCCCATGTCGTCGATCGGGCGCGAGGCCACGCCCGAGTCCATCGCGGCCTGGGCCACGGCAGCCGACAGCTCCACCAGCAGGCGGCGGTCGAACGGACGCGGAATCAGGTATTCACGGCCGAAGCTCGGGGTATCGCCGCCGTAGGCCGAGCCCATGTCGGTGGCGGCACGGCGCGCCAGCGCGGCGATGGCGCGCACGCAGGCGATCTTCATTTCCTCGTTGATCGCGGTGGCACCCACGTCCAGCGCACCGCGGAACAGGTACGGGAAGCACAGCACGTTGTTGACCTGGTTCGGGTAGTCCGAACGGCCGGTGCCGATGATCGCGTCCGGACGGGCGGCACGCGCCAGTTCCGGCATGATTTCCGGGGTCGGGTTGGCCAGGGCGAAGATCACCGGGTCCGGCGCCATGGTCTTGACCATCTCGGCGGTCAGAATGCCCGGCGCGGACAGGCCCAGGAAGATATCCGCGCCATCGACGATCTCGGCCAGGGTGCGCTTGTCGGTGTCGCGCGCATAGCGCTGCTTTTCCGGGTCCAGGTCGGTACGGCCGGTGTGGATCACCCCCTCGCGGTCGAAGGCCAGGATGTTCTCCGGCTTCAGGCCCAGCTGCACCAGCATGTTCACGCAGGAAATGCCGGCCGCGCCCATGCCCGTGGTCGCCAGCTTCACGTCCTCGATCTTCTTGCCGGTGATCGCCATCGCGTTGAGCACGGCCGCGCCGACGATGATCGCCGTGCCGTGCTGGTCGTCATGGAACACCGGGATCTTCATGCGTTCGCGCAGCTTGCGCTCGACCACGAAGCATTCCGGCGCCTTGATGTCTTCCAGGTTGATGCCGCCGAAGGTCGGCTCCAGCGAGGCGATGATGTCGACCAGCTTGTCCGGGTCGGTTTCATCCACTTCGATGTCGAACACATCGATGCCGGCGAACTTCTGGAACAGCACGCCCTTGCCTTCCATCACCGGCTTGCCGGCCAGCGCGCCGATGTTGCCCAGGCCCAGCACCGCGGTGCCGTTGGAGATCACCGCCACCAGGTTGCCGCGCGCGGTCAGCTCGCTGGCCTGCTGCGGGTCGGCCTTGATCGCTTCACAGGCGTACGCCACGCCCGGCGAATACGCCAGCGACAGGTCGCGCTGGGTCAGCATGGGCTTGGTAGCGGAAACCTTGATCTTGCCGGGCGGAGACATCCGGTGGTAATCGAGGGCGGCCTGTTTGAAATCTTCGTTGGACATCGATGTGGGTTACATGAATGGGCAGAAGGGACAGGGGATGATACCCCCGTTGGAGCGTCTGGACCTGTCGCTATCCTGTCGCAGGCATGCTGCGACCGCACAATTCCGTGCCGTATGCGACCAGACCGTGATACCAGCTTCGGCGCCTCGCGTGACAGCCGTGGGACGCCTTGAAACGCCGCGGGGCCGTACCACTGTCGTGATCGGCCCCGCGGTACCACACACCTGGATCAGCCCTTGGCCGGCAGCGCCTCGGGCAGCGCATCCACCGGCGGCGGCAGCTCGCTTTCGCGGCCATCCAGCGCCAGCTGCAGGCGGTTGCGGTCCAGTGCGCCTTCCCAGCGCGAGACCACCACGGTGGCCACCGCATTACCGATGAAGTTGGTCAGCGAGCGGCATTCGCTCATGAAGCGGTCCACGCCCAGGATCAGCGCCATGCCGGCCACCGGCACTTCCGGCACCACCGCCAGGGTGGCGGCCAGGGTGATGAAGCCGGCACCGGTGACGCCGGCCGCGCCCTTGGAGCTGAGCATGGCGACCAGCAGCAGGGCGATCTGGTGGCCCAGGGTCAGTTCGGTGTTGGTGGCCTGGGCGATGAACAGCGCGGCCAGGGTCATGTAGATGTTGGTGCCGTCCAGGTTGAACGAGTAGCCCGTCGGGACCACCAGGCCCACCACCGACTTGCTGCAGCCGGCCCGTTCCATCTTCTCCATCAGCGACGGCAGCGCCGACTCCGACGAGGAGGTGCCCAGCACCAGCAGCAGTTCGGCCTTCAGGTAGCGCGCCAGCTTGAACACCGAGAAGCCGCACAGGCGGCAGACCAGGCCCAGGATGACCGCCACGAACAGGAACGCGGTGAGGTAGAACGAGCCCACCAGCCAGGCCAGGTTGATCAGCGAACCGACGCCGTACTTGCCGATGGTGAAGGCGATCGCACCGAAGGCACCGATCGGGGCGGCCTTCATCAGGATGTGCACCAGCTTGAACACCGGGGCGACCAGCGCCTCCAGGAAGTTCAGCACCGGCTTGCCCTTCTCGCCCACCATCGCCAGCGCGATGCCGAACAGCACGGCCACGAACAGCACCTGCAGGATGTTGCCGTCGACGAAGGCGCTGAGCAGCGTCTTCGGGATGATGTCCATCAGGAAGCCGACCAGGGTCAGGTCATGCGACTTCTCGACGTAGCTGTGCACCGCGGTCTGGTCCAGCTCGGCCGGGTTGATGTTCATGCCGGCGCCGGGCTGCACCACGTGCGCCACGATCATGCCGACGATCAGCGCCAGCGTAGAGAAGAACAGGAAGTACGCCATCGCCTTGGCGAACACCCGGCCCACGGTGCGCAGGTGGGTCATGCTGGCGATGCCGGTGACGATGGTCAGGAAGATCACCGGCGCGATGATCATCTTCACCAGGTTGATGAAGGCGTCGCCGAGCGGCTTCATCTTCTCACCGATCAGCGGTTCGTAGTGGCCGAGGATGGCGCCCAGGACGATCGCCACGATCACCTGGAAGTACAGCTGGCGATAGATCGGCAACGGCTTTGCAGGCGCCGGGGCTGCGGTCGGGATGTGCATGGCGTACTCCGGAAGGGGCGTTTTCAGGCACGTACGGCCCCGGGACAGCACGGGAACCGTTACCGTGGAAACTGATCGCGGGCCCCGTGCTGCATGCACGAGGGGTGCGACCAATGGACGCCTTTGTACGCGCCAGGCACGCCGGCGCAGATAACCTATTGGTACTAGCCCCCCGGTTCAGGCGGCCACGGTGCCTACACTGGCGCCGCACCGCCCGATCCCGGGGAGGCCGGTGGCCCAGGCTGAACGGCCGGGCGCGTCCTTGCGAAAGTTCCGGCCCTTGCGGCCGTTGATGTCCTGTCCACACGCAATCCGAGAGAGCCGCACCCAACATGCGCCCGATTCCCACCTTGCTGGCCCTGTCGCTGGCCGCCCTTCCCGCCTTCGCTTCGGCAGCGGATTTCGACAACTGGCCGACCAAGTACACCTTCGGCGATGGCACCGAGCTGGCCGCCACCGCCAACATCGCCTACGACTACAACGACTTCTCCTCGGCCAGCGGCCTTGAGGACGATGATGCCGTGCGCCGCAAGGAGTTCGGCGCAACGTTGAAGAAGAAGGGCGTCTACGACGCGATGGTCTATTACGACTTCCAGGCCGACACCTGGCTGGACGTGTTCGTGCGTTTCGAGAGCAAGGCGTTCTTCGGCCGCGACGTCGGCCGTTTCCGCTTCGGCTACATGAAGACCCCGGTCGGCCTGGATGCGAACACCTCCTCGCGTGCCGGCAGCTTCCTGGAAACCGCGCTGCCGGTGCAGGCGTTCTACGCCGGCCGCCGTACCGGCGTGGAATGGGTGCTGGAGCGCCCGCAGTACCTGCTGCAGGCCGGCGCCTATGGCGGCAAGGACCTGCAGGGCGACAACCCCGGCACCACCCAGGCGGTACGCGCGGTGTGGACGCCGGTGAAGGCGCCGGGTGACGTGATCCACCTGGGCGTGGCCTATTCGCAGGAAAATCCGCGTGGCTACAGCGATGGCCGCGATGTGCACCACGAAGCCAGCGCACGCCTGCGCGCACGTCCGGAAGCCGGCCTGACCGACATCCGTTACGTCGATTCCGGCGCGCTGGTCACCGCCGACCAGATCCGCCGCACCGGCCTGGAAGGCATCTGGATCCGCGGCCCGTTCTCGCTGCAGGCCGAAGCCCTGCAGGCCACCGTCACCCGCAAGGGCCTGCCCGACTACACCGGCAGTGGCCAGTACGCGATGGCCAGCTGGGTGCTGACCGGCGAATCGCGCCCGTACAACGCCGGCGCCGTGGCCAACATCAAGCCCGCGCACAACTACGGCGCGGTGGAACTGGTGGCACGCTACAGCCGCCTGGACCTCGACGACGGCAGCATCCTCGGTGGCCGCCAGCACGACCTGACCCTGGGTGCGAACTGGTACCTCACCAGCCACTTCAAGTTCCAGGCCAACTACGTGAAGGTCGATGCCAGCCGTCGTGGCGTGCACAGCACGCCGGAAATCTTCGAGCTGCGCGCGCAGATGCACTTCTGACCCCTTCCACGTCAGACCCCGGCGGGCGTGCACGCCACGCCCGCCGGCCCTGCGTAGACTGCCGCCATGTACTGGCTCAGCCGCCACCGGATGCTGTTGCTGACGATCCTGGTGATGGTCGGCGGTACCGTGCTGTGCGCGGTCGCCGCCGGCCACTACGCCTGGCGGCGCGCACTGGGCGAAGAAAGCAGCCAGGTGCAACGCCAGCTGCAGCTGTATGGCCAGGGCCTGCAGCAGCGCATCGACCGCTTCGGCACGCTGCCGCAGGTGCTGGCGCTTGATCCGGATCTGCTGCATGCCCTGCGTGTTGCGCCCTCGCCTGCCGAACGGCAGCGGCTGAACCTCAAGCTGCAGCGTGCCAACGAGGTCACCCGCGCCTCCACGCTGACCCTGGTCGGCCACGACGGCGTGGCCGTGGCCGCCAGCAACTGGGACCAGCCAACCACCAACGTCGGCGAGAACTACAGCTATCGGCCCTATTACCGCCAGGCGCTGGCCCAGGGCCGTGGCCGTTTCTACGGCATCGGCATGACCACCGGCGTGCCCGGCTACTACCTGTCGCAGGCCATCGAGGAAGACGGCAAGCGACTGGGCGTGGTCGTGATCAAGGTCGAGCTGTCGGCGCTGGAGCAGGAATGGCTGAGCAGCCCGGACGTGGTGCTGGCCAGCGATGACCACGACGTGGTGTTCCTGGCCAACCGGGACAACTGGCGCTACCGCCTGCTGCGCCCCTTGGGCGCTGATGAACGCCGCGAAATGCTCGACGCCCGGCAGTACGCCGACCGTGCCCTGCAGCCGCTGCGCGCACGCACCGAGGACGTGCTGGCCGACGGTGGGCGCATGGTGCGCCTGCTCGACCCTGCGCTGGTACAACCGATGCTGTGGCAGAGCCATGCACTGCCCGCCGAAGGCTGGAACCTGCACCTGCTGCACGACGCCAGCGCTGCCACCGCCGCCGGCCGTGCGGCGGCGCTGACTGGTGGTGCCGCGTGGCTCGCACTGGGCTTCCTGGTGCTGTTCGTGCAGCAGCGCCGGCGCCTGGCGAAGCACCGCCTGCGCAGCCGCCGTGAACTGGAAACCCTGCTCAAGCAGCACGCGCAGGAGCTGCGCACCGCGCAGGATGGCCTGCTGCAGGCAGCTACCGACGCCGACAGTGGCCTCAGCCGCAGCCTGGAACACCTGCCACAGGGCGTGGTGGTGATCGACCGCGAGCTGCGCCTGGTCGCGTGGAATTCGCGCTACCTCGAGCTGTTCCGTTTTCCGCTGGAACTGGTACGCGTGGGCCGGCCCATCGAGGAGCTGTTCCGCTTCAACGCGCGTCGCGGCCTGCTGGGCCCGGGCCCGGTCGATGAGGCGATCGAGCGCCGCCTCAATCACCTGCGCAGTGGCCGCCCGCACATGCGCGAAAGCGAGAAGGACGACGGCACGGTGCTGGAGATTCGCGGCAATCCGCTGCCCGACGGCGGCTTTGTCACCAGCTATGCCGACATCACCAGCTACAAGAACGCCGCGCGCGAACTGCGCTCGCTGGCCGACGCACTCGAGCACCGCATCGCCGAGCGTACCCACGACCTGGACGAAGCACGCCGCGAAGCCGAGCAGGCCAACCGCTACAAGACCCGCTTCGTCGCCTCGGCGGTGCACGACCTGCTGCAGCCGCTCAATGCCGCGCGCATGTTCGTCTCGGTACTGCGCGGCAAGCTGAGCGATCCGGCACAGCAGCAGACCAGCGACCACATCGACGCCGCACTCGCGGCGCAGGACGCAATCCTCAACAGCCTGCTGGATATCGCGCGGCTGGAATCGGGCAGCCTGCCAACCCGCGTGCAGGCATTCCGGCTGGGCCCGCTACTGCAGACACTGGCGCGTGAGTTCGGCATCGCCGCACAGTCGCGCGGGCTGGTGGTGGACTGGGTCGATACCGATGCGGTGGTGGTCAGCGATGAAGCGCTGCTGCGGCGCATCCTGCAGAACTTCCTGTCCAATGCGCTGCGCTACAGCGAACGTGGGCGCGTGCTGCTCGGTTGCCGGCGCCGCGACGGGCTGCTGTGGATCGAAGTGCACGACCAGGGACCCGGTATTCCCGATGCGCTGCAGGGCGAGATCTTCGAGGAATTCCGCCGCCTGCACGACGGCCAGCAGCGCGGTGCCGGCCTCGGCCTGGCGATCGTCGACCGCATCGGCCGCCTGCTCGGCCACCCGATCCGGCTGCGCTCGCACGTGGGCCAGGGCAGCGTGTTCGCGGTGAGTGTGCCGTTCGGCGACGCCAGCGCGATTCCCACCACGGCACCGGCGCCGGTGCTGGTGCAGGAACCGGCCGCGGACAATCCGCTGCGCGGGCGTCGGGTCTGGGTGATCGATGACGATCCTCACGTCTGCGCAGCCAGCCGCGCGTTGCTGGAACGCTGGGGCTGCGAGGTGGTGCTGGCCGACGGCCCGCAGGCGGCGCTGCAGTTGGCCAGTGCCACAACCGTGCCGGAACTGGTGTTGCTGGATGTGCGCATGGGCGATCACCACGGCCCGGTGCTGTACGAGACGCTGGCGGAACTGTGGCTGGCACGCCCGCCGGTGGTGCTGGTGACCGCCGAGCGCGATGCGGGGTTGCGCGAGATGGCCGCCGAGCGCGGCTGGGGAATGATGGCCAAGCCGGTGAAGCCGCCGGCGCTGCGGGCGCTGATGAGCCAGCTGCTGATCCGCCATCGCGGGTAGTTTCCAGCCAACGGCGCAGCCCCTCGTGGGTGGGTTTGGGTTGGTCGCGGAAAGCCGGATTGCTGAGGGCTGGCCGGGTGGGTGGGTAGTGCGGGGACGCCGTGAACCCGTCCATGGGGGCTTGGCCGCGGCATCCATGCCGCGGACACCCCGCACTACCCACCCACCCGGCCGCTGACAGATTCCGGATGTTTGCCACCCACGGAAAAGAAAAAGAAGATCAAAATCAAAAGCAGCCTGGCAGGCCGCCTTTTGTAGAGCTGAGCCTACGTTCGGCTTTACACGAGCAAGCGCAGCGCGCGACCCGCTTTTGATCTTCTTTTTCTTTTCCGTGGGTGCAGGCCACCGAAATCTGTCAGAGGCCGGTCGGGTTGGGTGCGCGGGGGTGTC
>NZ_JAOEDV010000038.1:0-40055 GCF_029837545.1 Stenotrophomonas sp. GD04024
CCGGTGATTTCATCAGTTGCCGGCCAGCGGCCGGCACTACCCATTTCCAGGGATCAGCCGTTGTCGCGCAGGAACCGGGCCATCGAGGAAACACCCGGCACGCGCGGCTCGAACTCACCGGCCACGTCGATGAAGCCGCGCATCACCGCGATCTCGCGTGGGCTCCGGTTGAGGCTGTCGCGCACTTCCGGATCGGCACCGGCACGCAGCAGGCGCTGCACCAGCAGCGGCAAACCGTGCAGGGCGGCCAGGTGCAGCGGGCCGAAACCGCGCGGGTCACGCACGTCCAGGCTCACGTCCTCGTCCAGCAGGCGCTCCACCGCGGCCATCACCACCTGCTCGTCGCAGGCGGTACCCGGCTCGGCGCGTGCGCCCAGCAGCAGCAGCAACGGCGTAACCGAACCGGCAGCAGCCTGGTCCGGTTCCGCACCGGCCAGCAGCAGGGTGTCGAGCAGGGCCAGCAGGCGCGAGCGGTCACGGGCACTGAAGCCATACAGCGCGGCACAGTGCAGCGGACCCAGCTGCTGCGCGTCACCGGCGTGCACGTCGGCACCGGCGGTGAGCAGGCGCGCGACGATGTCCGGCAGGCCCAGCGCCGAGGCCAGCATCAGCACCGTCACTCCGCCCGGCAGGCGATGTTCCAGCTTGGCACCGGCATCGAGCAGGGCCGAGACGATGTCCACCTGGCGCATGCTGACCGCCGCCGACAACGGCGTGGCACCACTGGCCGCCGCGTGCTGCGGATCGGCGCCACGCGCCAGCAGCAGATCGGTCACTGCCAGATGGCCACCACCGGCCGCACGCAGCAGCGCGGTGCAGCCCTGTGCATCGACGGCGTCGACGGCGAATCCCAGATCGATCAGGCGGCGCACGGCGTCCACATCACCGGCCATCGCGGCGGCAGGTAGATCGGCCTCGCGCAGGGTGCGGCGTGGCAACGGCCACACCCGCCAGTCCAGCCAGTCGGCCAGGTCACGGCGTCCAATCGACAGCGCCACGCCCAGCGGCGTCTGGCCATCAGCGGCGCGTGCTTCCGGCGAGGCGCCGTGCTGCACCAGCAGCTTCAACGCACCTTCGCGAGCCAGCGCGGTGGCCAGATGCAGGGCGGTCATGCCGTGGCTGTCGCGCGCTTCGCGATCGACGCCAGCCTTCAACAGGGCCTGCTGCAGGCGCAGCCAACCCAGGCGTACCGCCAGCGACAGCGGCGGATCACCGGCCGGCGAGGCCGCAAACGGATCGGCGCCGCGTTCCAGCAATTCCAGCGCCAGCTGTTCCAGCCCTCGGGCGGCCTGGTCGTGCTGGGCGCAGGCGGCGAGGAAGCGCGCAAGGCCACCGCGCCCGGCCGGCGACAGGCCACGCTGCAGCATCACCTGCAGCGCCGGCACCGCATCAATGCCGCGCGACAGCAGGGCGAACATCGGCGTGTCGGCGCAGGCGTCACGCACATAGGGATCGGCGCCGTGGCCCAGCAGCCAGTCGACCGCACGCGGTTCCAGCGCCAGCTCCGGATCGAGCAGCAGGCCACCCAGTTCTTCCGGCTGGCACAGCCTCGCCAGCGCGGCCATGCCTTCGGTGTTGCCGAAGCCCAACGCTTCACGCAGCAGGGTCAGCGGCGGACGGTCCGGCAGCAGGCCGCTGGCCATGGCCGCTTCGCCGCGCTCGGCCAGCCCATCACTGACGGCGGCCGGCAACGGATAGGACGGGTCCAGCAGGGCCACGATTGCCCAGCGGCCCGCTTCGGCGGCGTAGTCCACCGCGCGGCGGCCGACCGGATCGGCGGCATCGGCGGCGATGCCCAGCTCAACCAGGCGCTTGATCAGCAGCGGCGAGACATCCTCGGCCATCACCGCCAGCTGCACCGCGTTGCGGCCTTCGCCGTCCACGGCGACCAGGTCCGGCTTGTGTGGCAGCAGGTGCTCGATCACCGCAGCGCGACCGGCACGGGCCGCTTCCAGCCACGGCGTACGGCCCAGCGCATCGCGCGCTTCCAGGTTGGCGCCGGCACCGAGCAGCACGCCGATGATCTCCACGTGGCCGGCCAATGCCGCCTCGTGCAGCGCACTGCGGCGCTGGCGATCACGCGCGTCGGCGCGTGCCTTGTGCTTTAGCAGCAGCTGCACGCCGGCCGGATCGTCGTCCTCGGTGGCGGCGGCAGCCAGCAGCACCGGGGTGCCCTCGGCCGGCTCGCTGCGGGCACCGCGTTCGAGCAGGAAACGCGCCAGGCGCCAGTTACCGACCTGGCAGGCCACTGCCAGCGGCGACCAGCCATCACTGTTCAGCGCATCGACTTCGGCCGCGGCATCGCGCAGCAGCGCCGCCACGCCCGGGTCGGAACTGCGCGCAGCATGGTGCAGCGGCGTGTTGCCGTCGCTGTCGGTGGCGCGCGAATCGGCGCCGTTGGCGAGCAGGGTCATCACCGCTTCGGGGCGGCCATGCCAGCTGTCACGGGTCGCCGCCAGCAGCGGGGTCATGCCGCGGTGCGGCGCGTTCACGTCGACGCCGCGGGCGATCAGCTCACGCAGCAGGCGCAGGTCCGGCAGCACCGCGGCCAGTACCGCCAGGCTGCGCTGGTCGCGCCAGTTCGGGTCCGGCAATGCATAGGGATCGGCACCGGCCTGCAGCAGCTGCAGGCCGCGGTCGATGCGGCCATGGCGGGCGGCTTCGTACAGGGCCGGGGTCAGTTCCTGCGGCGCCATCGCCTCCAGCGGCGCGGTCTCGGCCGCGGCGGCGAACATCGGTTCGTGTTCGTGGCTGGTCGCGTTCAACGCGCCAGTACGCAACGACACCAGCGGTGCGGGCGCCACCCGCTGCAGCAGCAGGTGCAGCAGCGGCGACAGCACCACCACCGCCAGCGCGGCCGGCCAGCGAGCACTTTCAGGCAGCAGGTCGGGCCAGGCCGGCAGCACCACCAGTGCCGCCAGCGCGATCACCAGCGCGGCCACGCCGAGGCCGCGCCAGGCAGTCAGGTCGCGCCCGGCCAGCGCCTGCCAGTGCTGGGCCAGGCTGCCATCCAGGCGTTCGACATCGTTCCACAACGGCCAGGTGCGCCAGGCCGCCAGCAGGCCGGCACTGACCAGCACGCTCAGGCCCAGCACCGCCGCCAGGCTGCCGCTATCGCGCAGCGCGGCCAGCGGCCAGGCCAGCAGCAGCGCCAGCAGGACCGGTGCGGCCGCCCACAGCGCCAGCAGCGCGGGCAGGTCCTGGCGCGCAACCACCTTCAACGGCAGCAGCGCGCGGCTGCGCCGCCACCACGACACGCCCAGCGCGAACGCAGGCTGCGCCAGTGCGGCAAGCAGGGCGCCCGGGACGCCGCCCACGGCAGCGCCCAGCGCCAGCACGGCGCCAACAGTGAAGGCAATCGACAGGGCACGCGGACGGGAAGGATCAGTCATAGTGCCGCGGCATCAGGCTGGCCACCGACGGCGGCACCTGCAGGTAGAAGCCGCGTTCGCTCATTTCGCTGCGGACCTTGTCCGGGTCGGCCTGCGCCAGGCGGCGCTGGGCATCCAGGGCAACGTCCAGCACGAAAGTGAGCGTCCCCAGCGATTTGAGCAGCGGCGCAGGCAGCGCGCTGAAATCTTCGCGTCGGGGAACGTAGACGTAGGTGTCCGGCTTGAGTTGGCTTTTATAGACGTAGGCGTGCATGTCCGCGGGACAATAACCCGGGAAGAGCCATGATTGTGTCGGAAAGCCGACACCGGGGAAAGCCGTCAGCCGACGATGGCGGCGTGATCGACGGTGTTTCCCCGACGAGGTTCAGCAATGTGGCGACGGCGTTCAGCCTTGGCCCGATGCTCAGTGATAGCCGGCGTCGGCGTGCACCTTGCCGCGGAACACCCGGTAGGACCACGCCGTATAGCCGAGGATGACCGGCAGCAGGATCACCAGCCCGACCAGGGTGAAGCCCAGCGATGATGCCGGCGCAGCGGCCTGCCACAAGGTCATCGATGGCGGCAGCAGGTACGGCCACATGCCCAGCACCAGGCCGAGGAAGCCGAGCACGAACAGGGCAAGGCTGAGCAGGAACGGCGGCAGGTCACGGCGCGGATGGGTGGCGCTGCGCCACAACGCGGCCGCCACCGCCAGGGTCAGCAGCGGTACCGGCGACAGCCACCAGAAGTTGCCATCGCTGAACCAGCGGTCCATCAGGCGCGACTGCAGGAACGGCAGCCAGCTGCTGACCAGGCCCATCGCCGCGATCACCGCCACCACCAGCGGCCGGGTCATCTGCCGCGCCAGCGCCTGCACCCGGCCTTCGGTCTTCAGGATCAGCCAGGTACTGCCCAGCAGCGCGTAGCCGGCCACCAGCGCGGCGCCGGTCAACATCGCGAACGGACTGAACCAGGCGAACGGGCCACCGTGATAGACGCCGTCCTGCAGGGGCAGGCCCTGCACCAGCGTGCCGAGGATCACGCCCTGGGCGAAGGTGGCCAGCAGCGAGCCCAGTGCGAACGCCACGCTCCACAACCGGCGTGAGCGATGCGCCTTGAAGCGGAACTCGAAGGCCACGCCGCGGAACACCAGCGCCACCACCAGCAGCAGCACCGGCAGGTACAGCGCCGACAGCAGCACCGCGTACGCCTTCGGGAACGCCGCCAGCAGGCCGGCGCCACCCAGCACCAGCCAGGTTTCGTTGCCGTCCCAGATCGGCGCGGCGGTGTTCATCATCAGGTCCAGCTGTTCCTCGTCCTCGGCGAACGGGGCGAGGATGCCGATGCCGAGCACGAAGCCGTCCAGCACCACGTACATCAGCACACCGAAACCGATCACCGCGAACCACGCCACCGGCAGCCAGGTCATCATGTCCATGTCAGCGATCCTCCAGCGGTTCGTCGGCTGCCGACAGCGGGCGCGCCGGGGTATGGCTGCCGTGATCCAGCGATGGCCCTTCGGCATACGGCTGCGGCCCATGGCGCAGGATCTTCACCAGGTACCAGATGCCCCAGCCGAACACGAAGGCGTAACCGACCACGTAGACACCCAGCGACAGCGCGGTCATCCACGCACTCTGCGGGCCGACCGCATCGGCGGTGCGCAGCACGCCATACACCACCCACGGCTGGCGCCCCATTTCGGTGACGAACCACCCGGACAGCAGTGCGATGAAGCCACTCGGCAGCATCCAGTTCCACCCGCGCAGCAGCCACGGCGAATCCAGCAGCTTCCGGCGACACAGCTGGAAGGCCGAGACCCAGGCCAGCAGCAGCATCAGCGTGCCCAGCCCGACCATGATGCGGAAGGCGAAGAACACCGGCGTCACCGGCGGCCGTTCGCTGGCGGGCACCGAGGTGAGCGGATCGAAGCTGCCGTCCAGCGAATGGGTGAGGATCACGCTGCCCAGCTTCGGGATCGCCACTTCAAAATCGTTGCGCTCTTCCTTTTCGTTGGGCAGCGCGAACACCACCAGCGGCACGCCCTCGCCTTCCCTGGTTTCATGCCAGTGCGCTTCCATCGCCGCGATCTTCATCGGCTGATGCTTGAGCGTGTTCAGGCCATGCATGTCGCCGACGAAGATCTGCACTGGCACCGTCAGCGCCGCGAACGCTACCGCCGCGACCAGCATGCGCCGGCCGGCTTCCACGTGCGTGCCCTTGCGCAGGTACCACGCGCCGACGCCACCGATCACGAAACAGGTGGTGATGAACGAACCCAGCGCCATGTGCGCCAGGCGGTACGGGAACGAGGGGTTGAACACCACCTGCCACCAGTCCACCGGGTGCACGATGCCATTGACCATCTCGTAGCCGGCCGGCGTGTGCAGCCAGCTGTTGGACGACAGGATCCAGAACGTGGAGAACAGCGTGCCTAACGCCACCATGCAGGTGGACAGGAAATGCAGGCGCGGCGACACCCGGCCCCAGCCGAACATCATCACGCCCAGGAAGCTGGCTTCCAGGAAGAAGGCGGTCAGCACTTCATAGGTCAGCAGCGGGCCGATGACCGTGCCGGCCACTTCGCTCAGCCGCGGCCAGTTGGTACCGAACTGGAAGGCCATGACGATGCCGCTGACCACGCCCATGCCGAATGACACGGCGAAGATCTTCTGCCAGAAGAAGTACAGCTCGCGCCACACGGGCAGTTTCGTGCGCAGCCAGCGCCATTCAATGAAGGCCAGCCAGCTGGCCGTGCCGATGGTGAAGGCCGGGAACAGCACGTGGAAACTGATGACGAATCCGAACTGGATCCGGGACAACAACAACGCGTCCAAGGGACGCCTCCTGCCTGCGACCGGTGGGATACCGGACCACTTTAGGAGGATTTGGTTAAGCCGGGATGCGACCGGGTGACGCGCTGCTTCACTTTGTCGCAGGGGTCAACCGCTCTGGTAGCTGCCAACCTTGGTTGGCACGCGTCCAAGCGCCGACCAAGGTCGGCATCTACCAACAGCGATTGGCGCGCCCCATGCCCGGCGGGGGCTGTCAGAGCCAGAAATACCAGGCCGCGGCAGCCAGCAGCGCCCCGAACAACAGCACCTGCACCACCACGTACAGCACACCGCTGTCGTGCGTTTCCGCGTGCAGCCGCTGCTGCAGCGCCTCGCTCACATCAGGCACGGCGTGCCGTTGTTCCTGTTCACGCAACGCCTGTGCCAGCGCGCGCTCGTCCGCATCGCGAGGGTCGGTCGATTGGCTCACAGCAGTTCTCCGGCGGTGGCGTGCCGCGTCAGCTCCTGCTTCAGGATCTGCCGCGCGCGGTACAGGTGGCTCTTGATGGTACCGCGCGCCAGCCCGGTGACCTGCTCGATCTCGGCCAGATCGAAGTCCTCCAGATAGTGCAGGCCCACAATCAATCGCTGCGGCGCACTCAATCGCTCCAGTGCCGCGCCCAACTGGCGACCGGCCTGCAGCGATTCGCTGAATTCAGCCGGCCCGGGGCCTTCATCGCCGATGCCCAGTTCCTCGGGCACCTCCACCGCCACCATCCATTGCGCCTCCAGCCGCCGCCGACGCAGGTGCTGCAACGCAGTGGTGTAGGCCACCCGTGAAACCCAGGTACGCAGCGAGGATTCAAAGCGGAACCGGTGCAGCTGGCGGAACACCGCCAGGAAGGTCTCCTGCAGCAGGTCGGCCACCTGGTCGCGGTCGCCCACCATGCGCCCGATCACATGCGCGCAGGTGCGTTGATGGGTCTCCACCAGGTGCGCGAAGGCCGCCTGCGAGCCATCGATGATCGCCCGCACCAGGGCCTGATCCGCATCCAGTGGCTCGGCAGGTGCTGCGATCGCCGCCATGTTCTGGCGGCGACGGCCCCGCAGCGCCGACAATGCTTCGCCGAGCAGGCTCATCTACGGGGCGCCCCCTGTGCCCGTGGCATGGGCCAGCTCAGCCCTTGCGCGCCGCAGGACGGGTGAAGTGCCAGGCCAGCAGCTGGCCCAGGCCGGCGCTGCCAACCAGCGCGGCGGCGGCGCCGAAGGTCAGGTCACGGGCGCCGATGGCTTCCAGCAGGGCCATCGCCAGTGCCAGGCAGACCAGGCTGATGCCCCAGCGCAGCGCGCCCTGGCGGCGGCGCTCTTCTTCCAGCACGGCCAGCGAGCGGATCACCTCCTCCGGCACGTGTGGGGCCACCAGCTTGCTGCGGGCGCGGGCATCGGCAATGGCGTGGATCGCATAGGCGATGCAGATGAAGAGGGTGATCGGGATCAGTTCCTGCATGGTCGGACTCCTGTTCGGTGGATGATGCGGGTTCAAGACAATGGATGCGCGAGTCCGGCAACCGGTTGCAGCAGTTTGCTGATTCCGCTGCCATGACCTGTGGCCCCTGCCCGCGGCCGGGGCGGCTGCTACCCTTGCCCGGTTTCCTCTTCCGGTGCCGTCCGCCCATGTCCCGAGTGCTGCCCCTGTCCCTCCTGCTGTCGGCCGTGCTGGCCGCACCGGCCGCGCATGCCGCGCCGACGCCGATCACCATCGAACAGGCCATGGCCGACCCGGACTGGATCGGTCCGCCAGTCGAGAAGGCCTGGTGGTCGTGGAACAGCCAGCAGGTGGAGTACCAGCTCAAGCGCAACGGCAGCCCGGTGCGCGACACCTTCCGCCAGCCGGTGGCCGGTGGCGTGGCCGCGCAGGTGGCCGATGACCAGCGCGGCACCCTGGACGTGGCCGAGCCGGTCTACGACCGCAGCCGCAGCCGCAGTGCGTTCGTCCGCAATGGCGACGTGTTCGTGCGCGACCTGCGCAGCGGCGCGCTGACCCAGCTGACCCGCAGCAACGAGCGCGCGGGCAACGTGAACTTCGCGGCCGACAACGGCGTGATCTGGCGCGTCGGCCAGAACTGGTTCCACTGGACTGCCGCCAGTGGCGTGCAGCAGGTGGCCAGCCTGAAGGCCGAGAAGGACCCGCGTACGCCGCCGAAGGCCGACGTGCTGCGCGACCAGCAGCTGCGTACGCTGGAAACCCTGCGCCGCGACCGCGACCAGCGCGAGGCGCTGAAGGACCAGGACCAGCGCTGGCGCCAGGCCGACCCGACCCGCGCGCCCGGCCCGGTGTACCTGGGCACCGATGTGGAGATTGCCGACAGCGTGCTGTCGCCGGACCTGGGCCACCTGATCGTGGTGACCAAGCCGAAGGACTTCGACGACGGTCGCGGCGGCAAGATGCCGCTGTACGTGACCGAATCGGGCTACGAGGAAACCGAGGACACCCGCACCCGCGTCGGCCGCAACGGCTTCGAGCCGCACACCCTGTGGTACGTCGACGTGCGCACCGGCAAGGTCGAGAAGCTCTCGCTGGCCGGCCTGCCCGGCATCAACACCGATCCGCTGGCCGAGCTGCGCCGCAAGGCCGGCAAGGACGCGCTGAAGGGCGAGCGCAGCCTGCAGGTGATGAGCGATTTCATGGGCGGTGGCATCCGCTGGAGTGCCGACGGCCAGCAGGCTGCAGTAATGCTGCGTGCCAACGACAACAAGGACCGCTGGATCATCAGCGTCAATGCCGCCGACGGCCGCGTGCAGAACCGCCACCGGCTGACCGACAACGCCTGGATCAACTGGGGCTTCAACGATTTCGGCTGGATGGCCGACGGCCGCACGCTGTGGCTGCTGTCCGAGGAATCGGGCTTCTCGCATCTGTACACCCAGGCCGGCAGCGCCAAGCCGCAGGCGCTGACCAGCGGCAAGTGGGAGACCTCGGCACCGGTGCTGTCGGCCGATGGCAAGGGCTTCTACTTCCTGTGCAACCAGCAGGCCCCGCATGACTATGAAGTCTGCGCGGTCGACACCGGCAGCCGCCAGGTGCGCGAGCTGACCAGCCTCAACGGCGTGGAAGACTTCTCGCTGTCGCCGGATGGCCAGCAGCTGCTGGTGCGCTACTCCGGCGCCTACCTGCCGCCGCAGCTGGCGGTGCTGCCCAGTGCCGGCGGCCAGGCGCGCGTGCTGACCGATACCCGCACCGCCGACTACAAGGCCCGCCAGTGGATCCAGCCGAAGCTGGTGGCGGTGCCGTCCAAGCATGGCGCCGGCGTGGTCTGGGCCAAGTACTACGAACCGGAAAACAAGGAACCGGGCCGCAAGTACCCGATCGTGATGTTCGTGCACGGCGCCGGCTACCTGCAGAACGTGCACCAGCGCTACCCGGCCTACTTCCGCGAGCAGATGTTCCACAACCTGCTGGTGCAGAAGGGCTACATCGTGCTGGACATGGATTACCGCGGCAGCGAGGGCTACGGCCGCGACTGGCGTACGGCGATCTACCGCAACATGGGCCACCCGGAACTGGAAGACTACAAGGACGGCCTGGACTGGCTGGTCGACACCCAGCAGGGTGACCGCGACCACGCCGGCATCTACGGCGGCTCCTACGGCGGCTTCATGACCTTCATGGCGCTGTTCCGCTCGCCGGGCACCTTCAAGGCCGGCGCCGCGCTGCGTCCGGTGGTCGACTGGCACCAGTACAACCACGGCTACACCAGCAACATCCTCAACACCCCGGACATCGATCCGGAGGCGTACCGCGTGTCCTCGCCCATCGAGTACGCGCAGAACCTGCAGGACAACCTGCTGATCGCCCACGGCATGATGGATGACAACGTGTTCTTCCAGGACTCGGTGAACCTCACCCAGCGCCTGATCGAACTGCACAAGGACAACTGGTCGATCGCGCCGTACCCGCTGGAGCGCCACGGCTATGTCCGTGCCGATTCCTGGCTGGACCAGTACAAGCGCATCCTCAAGCTGTTCGAGCAGAACCTGAAGTGAGCACTGCCGCGGCCACGATAGAGATCGTGGCCGCGGTCATCCTGGATGACCGTGGCCGGGCGCTGGTGGTGCGCAAGCAGGGCGCCCACCGCTTCATCCAGCCGGGTGGCAAGCCCGAACCCGGCGAAGCGCCGCTGCAGGCGCTGGCCCGCGAGCTGGACGAGGAACTGGGCGTGCAGCTGCGCGCCGATGCCGCCCTCGCGCTGGGCGCCTTCGAAGACTGGGCGGTGAACGAGCCCGGCCATCGCGTGCGGGCGCAGGCGTGGTGGGTGCAGGTGGACGGTACCCCGCAGGCGCGCGCCGAGATTGCCGAACTGGCCTGGGTGCCGCTGCAGCCGCCACACGGCCTGCCCTTGGCACCGCTGAGCGAACACCATATCCTGCCGGCCGTCGCCACCCGGGTGACGGCCCGCTGATTACCCTACTGCTGCCCAGGACATCGGATGTCGCTTCAATCGCCCCAAGGCCGTCCTCCCAGCGCAGTCGCCGCCCAGGATTTCATCCGACCGCTGGGCTTGGCTTCCCTGCTGGTCTGCGCAGGGTTCGTCGTACTCATTGCACTTCAAGCGGTGTTGCTTTCGCAGCTGGCTGACAGTCCGCTCTGGCAGAGAATGATCATGACGGCCACTGAGCAGGGGTTTCCACAGAGCGTGCAGTGGATATTGAAGGGCCCGGTCGCCGCCACATTATGGCTGGCGCTACCCGGCATACCTGCCGTGCTTTCAAGCTGGGGCTTCTACCGGCAGCGTCGCTGGGGCCTCTGGAGCTATGTGGCATTGCTGTGGTTGTCTGCCGTGGCGAATTTCGCGGTCGTCTGGTGGCTGGACAGCATCTTCGCTGACCTCATGACGCATATCGTCGATCCACAGACGCTGCGCGAAGCCCAGGTCCAACGAATCCTGGCATCACTGACCTTGTTCGGAGGTGCCGTGGCCATACTCGTTGCGCAGGGTTGGCTGGCCTGGCGCTTGTTGCGGCCCGATATCCGCTCGCGCTTCCACTGAGCCCCACCCCCTTCTCGCACGACAAGGACCGTCGCATGCGCTTGCTGGCTCTTTTCCCTGCCCTGCTGCTGTTCGCCGCGCTGCCTGCCAGCGCCGATGCCCTGCGCTGCGCTGCGGCGAGTATCGCAGCCTCGATGACGGCATGGCACTGGTGTTCACCAGCCCCAGCAGCGGCTACCGCCACAACGGCATCGGTGAGCCGGAGCCGCTGTGGGTCGATCGCAGTGCGGAACAGACCCGCCTGGTCATGCTCGACGATGGCGTCGCGGAACCGATCCGGATCAGCGCCGATGGGCAGCGCATCGAGGACAGCGTGACGGTGATCTACACCCTGCGCCAGTCCCGGGCCTGCACCGCCGAACCCAGCGCGGTGGCCGGCAGCTGCCGCGCTGCTGGCAGCTACTGCATGGTGCAGCTGCCAACGGCCTCGCCCGGCCAGGCCCGGCGCGCCTGCGACGGGGGCGTGGGTGCGGGCTGCTCGACGCTGCTGCGGCTGATGCGTGAGGGTGGTGCGGCGAATGCAGCCGATGATGCAGCCCCGGCCGTTTTCGAGCGCCCGCCGCCGTGCCGTGAACACACCGGCGGGCACGATCGGCAGGCCTGCGAAGCCATGACCGACGATGCACTGGCCGCCGCCATGCGGCGGGTGGATCAACGGCTGGCACAGGAAGACGAAGACACGCTGGATTCGCCGCTTCCGGCCGCTGCACGCGATCGCCTGCAGCAGTTGTGCCTGCAGCACCGGGGTGGCCGCTTCTGCGTCGAGGTGGCCGCGCAGCAGCTGATCGCGCTGGAGCCCGCATTGGCGGTGCAGGCCCTGCAGGTCACCTGCGATGGCGGCCGCGTCAGTGCCTGCGAACGTACCGCACCATTGCGTGAACTCGGTGCCGACCTGCGCCTGGTGGCGCTCCAACATGTGCCGTGTGGTCGCTACCAGGCTGACGGTGGCGTGATCGACATGCTCGACTTCGGCGATGGCACGCAGGCCCGCCTGCACGAAGGCGCCGTCCAGCTGCAGCAGAACGGCGAAACCCTGACGCTGCGCCAGCTCGGCAACGGCGACCTGCTCGGCATGGACAACCAGACGGCCTACCAACGTTACCAGCCCGTGCCAGGCACGGCACAATGCACGCCCCCGCGCGAGGGCCGTGGTTCGCCGTAGCGCCTGGAGTTTTCCGTTCGATCGTCAAGGAGACGACATGCATTCACCCGCACCGCGCCGCCGCTGGCTGGCCTGGGCGTTGCTGCTGGCCGCGCCGATGGCCGCCGCGCAGTCACTGCAATGCGGCCTGTTCAAGGCCGATGAAGGCAGCAGCACGCTGCGCATCAGCTCACCCAACCGTGGCGAGCAGAAGCACTTCGGCAGTGCACCGTCTCCGGTCGCGTTCCAGCAGATCGATGGAAAGCTGCAACTGGTGAACCTGGAGTACGGCCTGCCCAGCGCGCTGCAGGTGCGCGATCGTGGCCGCACGGTTGAGGTGGATGGCACGGTCTACCTCCTGCAGGCCCTCGCACAGTGCGCCGCAGCCGCCACGCCGGCTGCAGGCAGCTGCCTGGCTGATGCGACGGCGTGCCTGGACAACCGTCGCGAAGCGACCCCGACCGCGCTGGAAGCAGGGTGCCGGGAAGGCGTGCCCGGCATGTGCCTGCAACTGGCCGATCGTTGGCACGATGAAGCCAAACCCACGGTCGAGGCCGATCCTGCCCTGGCAAAGGCAGCCCTCGACGCCGCCCTGTCCGGCATCAAGCTCCCCGTCGCCTGTGACGATGGTGGCTTCGAACAGGGAACCCCGGCGTGTGCCGCCGCGCTCGAGGCCGACCCCGCAGTGCAGGAGCAGCTGGTCAAGGCCGCGATGACGGCCGCCATGACCGAAGCGATGGTGACGATGACCGCGCCGACCGTGCCGGTGATCATTCCGACTGAGCGGCGGCAACAGTTGTTGCGGCTGTGCCGCGAGGTACCGCATGGCGGCTTCTGCACCCGGGTGGCTGAACTGTCCTGGGAGGCGGGAGATCCCCAGCAGGCGGTACAGGCCCTGGCTGCGGCCTGCATACCCGGCAATGACACCACCACCTGCGAGCGCCTGCCGGCGTTGCAGGCGGTGGGCGCATCGTTGCAGCCGCAACCGGCAACGGCCTTGCCCTGCGGCAGCTACCGGGCCGACGGCGGCCTGATGGACACGCTGGACTTCGGCGATGCCGGCCTGGTTGGCGTGGGCTGGAGCAGCCATCTTCGCGCACGCGTCGAAGAAGGCGACATCCGCATCCGCCACGACCGGGGCGGCGACTTCGTGCTGCGCCCGCTGCCTGGCGGCCAACTGCTGGGCCTGGACACCTGGACCCGCTTCCAGGTGTTCGTCCCCACTGGCGAGGGCTCGAGCCGCTGCAGTGCACCGAAGCAGTTCAAGGTGCTGCCACTGCCACAGGATTGCCCGCTGGCGTTGGCCAACGAGGACGGGGCCGAAGCCTGCTGTGCACAGGGCAAGCTGCAGGGCTGCAACATTCTCGGCAACCGCCTTGCGCTGTCCGGGAACTGGTTACAGGCCGCCGAGCACTACACCACGGTCTGCCGCGCTGGCGTCCGCGAGGGCTGCGAGAACCTGGTCACCGCTCAGGGCAACGGTGCGGATGTGGACGCACGGGCAACCCTGGAGCAGCTGTGCAAGGCCGACCGCAGCGGCCTGCATGTGGCCTGCGACGTACTCGGCACCCAGAACTGGGAGCTGATCACGCTGGGTGGTGCCCTGCAGAAGGCGGTTGACGAGGCGGCCGTGGACGACGCTCCGGCGCCGCGCAATTCCAACCGCAAGCGCTGAGCCCGCCAGGGCCTGTCCGCAGCTTCGGGCGGGCCCTGCGGTAAAGTACGCGCCATGAACGAATTCGAGCGCGTGCGCGCCTACCTCACCGACCTGCAGGACCGCATCTGCGCGGCGATCGAGGCCGTCGATGGCCAGGCCCGCTTCCAGGAAGATCTGTGGCAGCGGGCCGAGGGCGGCGGCGGGCGTACCCGCGTGCTGCGCGATGGTGCGGTGTTCGAACAGGCCGGCATCGGCTTCTCCGACGTGGCCGGCAGCCGCCTGCCGCCGTCGGCCTCGGCCAACCGCCCGGAACTGGCCGGCGCCTCGTGGCGCGCCACCGGCGTGTCGCTGGTGTTCCACCCGCTCAATCCCTACGTGCCGACCACCCATGCCAACGTGCGCTTCTTCCAGGCGCAGCGCGACGGCGAAGTGGTGGCCAGCTGGTTCGGCGGCGGCTTCGACCTGACCCCGTTCTATCCGTTCGACGAGGACGTGCAGCACTGGCATCGCGTGGCGCGCGATCTGTGTGCGCCGTTTGGCGAGGAGCGCTACGCCGCGCACAAGCGCTGGTGCGACGAGTACTTCTTCCTGCGCCACCGCAACGAAACGCGCGGCGTCGGCGGCCTGTTCTTCGATGACCTGCACGGCGATTTCGAACGCGATTTTGATTACCTGCGCGCGGTCGGCGATGGCTTCCTGGATGCGTACCTGCCGATCGTGCAGCAGCGCAAGGACACGCCCCATGGCGAGCGCGAACGCGAGTTCCAGCTGTACCGCCGTGGCCGCTACGTGGAATTCAACCTGGTCTACGACCGCGGTACGCTGTTCGGCCTGCAGAGCGGTGGCCGCAGCGAAAGCATCCTGATGAGCCTGCCGCCGCGGGTGCGCTGGGAATACGGCTTCAACCCGGACGCCGGCAGTGCCGAGGCGCGCCTGGCCGACTACCTGGTGCCGCGCGACTGGCTCTGATCTTCCGGCACCACGCCTGCGGTGCGTCGTGCACCGGACAGGTCATCTTTTTTCTTCAAGGATGATGTCATGCCCGCGTCTGTTTCCCTTCGTCCCCGCGCTGCGGGTTGGCGCTCCCTGCTGCTGCTCGTGCTGGCCTCGGCCAGCCTGCCGGCCGCCGCGCAATCGATGGCTTGCGGCACCTACAAGGACAGCAGCGGCAACACCACGCTGACCCTCGAAAGCGAGGGCCACGGCTTCCTGTCCGGCCCCTACCAGGCCACCGAGGAACTGCGCATCGCCCGCCAGGACGACGTGCTCGGCACCGGCAACCTGTCCACGGGCCGCCTGGAGAACTGGTACTTCTCCGACAACGACCGCACCCTTAGCACCCCGTACCGCGAGTTCACCCGTGAGCGCTCCGCCGCATGCAAGGTGATGCCAGAGCCCATCGAAGACGGTTGCGTGATGAACACCTCCGAGTGCCTGGAGGCCTTGCCAGAAGCCGAGCCGCAGAAGCTGCATGCCTGGTGCGCCGAGGGCGTGGGCGCCGCCTGCATGCGCCTGCTGGAAACCTACCAGCAGCAGGCCGAGGACGCTTCGCCGGGCCCG
Source organism: Stenotrophomonas sp. GD04024 (assembly GCF_029837545.1). Taxonomy (NCBI): domain Bacteria; kingdom Pseudomonadati; phylum Pseudomonadota; class Gammaproteobacteria; order Lysobacterales; family Lysobacteraceae; genus Stenotrophomonas; species Stenotrophomonas sp. GD04024. The sequence continues at coordinate 15,552 of NZ_JAOEDV010000038.1, forward strand.
GCGGAGCCGCCGATGCCCGAGATCTGCAAGGAGGAGTCACCGTCGTTCGACGCCGAGGGCTGCACGGCGGTGGCCAGGCAGGTCGCCTCGGAAATGATGGGCAAGGCCCTGCTCGGCCTGCAGCATTCGGTGGATGCGCCGCTGCCGCCGGCACAGCTGGATGAACTGATCGCCCTGTGCCGCGTGCAGCAGGGCGAAACGTTCTGCGCCGACACCGCCGAGACCTTGTGGAGCAGTGGCCGCCTGCAGCAGGCCCGCGAGGCGCTGCAGCTGTCGTGTGCGCAGCGCGCGGATGCCCCGGCCTGCGGTCCGGCCAAGGACCTCGGCGTGCTGGCCAGCGCTCCCGGCACGGCGCTGGCACCGGTCACGGCCAGCGCGCTGCCCTGCGGCAGCTTTGAAGCCGAACGCAGCGTGCTGTCGCAGCTGCGCTTCCTCCAGGATGGCGTGGTCGAAGCCGGGGGCCGCGAGCAGCCACTACGCGCCAGCCTGCGCGACGGCCGCATCCTCATCCATCGCGAACTCGGCAGCGACTTCGTGCTGCAGCTGCTGCAGAACGGCAACCTGGCCGGTATCGACGGTGGCAACCGCTTCGCCTACTACGAGCGCAAGCCTGCGGCGGGCAACGACCGCTGCACGCCATGACCGGGGCTGGGTAGCACCGGTCCCCCGCCCGGCTGATGCACCGTGCAGCCGGGCCCAGGCTCGGCGCTACCAGGTCAGGTGCTCTTCCTGGGGATGATGGTGATGTGCCCGTTGATCTCCAGCAGGGCCAGTTCGACATCCTCAACACCCAGGCAGCCCTGCTGGCGCATGGCCGCCTCGAAATCGGCGCGGGTGACCTGCTCGCGACGCAGCACGGTGTCGAACAGGCGGCCATCGCGCGCGATCACCACCGGCTCTCCCTCCACCAGGCGCTCGATCCGCCGGTTGCGGGTACTGACCCAGCCCACCCCGTAGTTGAGCAGGATCAGGGTCGCCGCCAGCAGCAGGCCGCCGCCCAGCGAGGTGTCAGTGCCCAGCAGGGCGTTCTGTACGGCATTGCCCAGCAGCACGATCAGCAGCACGTCGAACGGCGTGATCTGCCCCAGCGCGCGCTTGCCGCTGAGCCGGACCATGCCCAGCACTACGACATAGACCACCACCGCGCGCAGGATGAACTCCCACCACGGCATCGCCAGTGCGAACAGATCGGGCATCGTTTTCCCCTGCGGAGCGGTGGCCCAGCGTGGCGCAGACGATTGCGTCTGGCAACGGCACAAATAAAAAGCCCCGCTGACCAGGGGGAGGTCAACGGGGCCGGGGAACGGGCACTTGGGGAGGAGTCCCCGTTCCGAGATCTGCTCCAGGGGATGGGAGAGATCCACAACAGGCATTGCGCCTGTCGAGAGTTATAGAAGCACTCCGAACACTAACGGTTCGTGAAGGGGCCCAATTTAATGAACTTCAATCGGGGGAACATTCATGATCGAGTCAGAAACCTCCGACTGATGAACAAATTCACGTCGTTTTCGGCCTGAAACGGGGTCAGTGCGCCTCGTCCCAGTTGCTGCCGATACCGGTATCGACCACCAGCGGCACCCGCAGTTTGGCCGCTTGCGACATGCGTTCCACCACCTGCAAACGCAAGTCTTCGACGAAACTGCTTTCGGTTTCGAACACCAGTTCATCGTGCACCTGCAGGATCATCCGTGCCGGTGCGCCGCTGTCACGCAGCCACTGGTCCACGTCCACCATCGCGCGCTTGATGATGTCGGCGGCGGTGCCCTGCATCGGCGCGTTGATCGCCGCGCGTTCAGCCCCCGCGCGCAGGCCCTGGTTGCGGGCATGAATGTCGTTCAGGTACAGGCGGCGGCCGAACAGGGTTTCCACGTAGCCCTGGTCGCGGGCCTGCTGGCGCATCCGCTCCATGAAGTCGCGCACGCCCGGGTAGCGGCTGAAGTACAGCGCCACGTAGTCCTGCGCCTGGCCACGGTCGATGCCCAGGTTGCGGGCCAGGCCGAACGCGCTCATGCCGTACATCAGGCCGAAGTTGATGGCCTTGGCGGCACGGCGTTCGTTCGGGGTCACTTCCTCCAGCGTGCGCCCGAACACCTCGGCAGCGGTGGCACGGTGCACGTCGGCGCCCTGCTCGAAGGCACGCACCAGGCCCGGGTCCTCGGACAGGTGGGCCATGATCCGCAGCTCGATCTGCGAATAGTCGGCCGCCAGCAGCTGGAAGCCCTCCGGCGCCACGAACGCGCGGCGGATGCGGCGGCCGTCCTCGGTGCGGATCGGGATGTTCTGCAGGTTCGGGTCCGATGAGGACAGGCGGCCGGTGGCGGCACCGGACTGGTGGTAGCTGGTGTGCACGCGGCCGGTGTCCGGGTTGACCATCTCCGGCAGCTTGTCGGTGTAGGTGCTGCGCAGCTTGGCCAGGCCGCGGTACTCCAGGATCACCCGCGGCAGCTCGTGCTGCTCGGCAATCGCCTCCAGCGCCTCTTCATTGGTGCTGGGCTGGCCCTTGGGGGTCTTCACCACCGCCGGCAGCTTCAGCTCATCGAACAGCACCGCCTGCAACTGCTTGGGCGAATCCAGGTTGAAGCTGCGCCCGGCCAGCTCGGTGGCCTTCTGCTGCGCGGCCAGCATGCGCGAGGACAGGTCCTGGCTCTGCCGGCGCAGTTCGTCGGTGTCGATCCGCACGCCATTGGCTTCGATGCTGGCCAGCACCGGCACCAGCGGCATCTCGATGTCGCGGTACACGCTGTCCAGCGCCGGCTCGGCCAGCAGCTGCGGCTGCAGCGCGTGGTGCAGGCGCAGGGTGATGTCGGCGTCCTCGGCCGCATAGCGGCTGGCTTCGTCGATGCCCACCTGCGAGAACGGAATCTGCTTGGCGCCCTTGCCGGCCACGTCCTCGAACTTGATGGTGCTGTAGCCCAGGTAGCGCAGGGCCAGCGAGTCCATGTCGTGGCGGGTGGCGGTGGAGTTGAGCACGAAGCTCTCGAGCATGGTGTCGTCGTGGTAGCCCTGCACGTCCACGCCGTGGCGGCGCAGCACATGCAGGTCGTACTTGCCGTGCTGGCCCAGCTTCTTCTTCGCCGGGTCCTGCAGCACCGGGCGCAGCGCGTCCAGCACCTGCTGCATCGGCAGCTGCGCCGGCGCCCCCGGGTAGTCGTGGCCGACCGGAACGTAGGCGGCCCTGCCCGGCTCGACGGCCAGACTGACACCGACCAGGCGCGCACGCATCGCGTCCAGCGCATCGGTCTCGGTATCGAAGCTGATCAGGTCGGCCTGCTGCAGGCGCTCGACCCAGGCCTGCAGCTGCTCGCTGGTCAGCACCGTCTCGTATTCACCGGGCGCGGCCAGCGCCGGGTCCAGCGTGCCGGCGGCCGGCGCTTCGGCGCTGCCACGGGCGAAGCCGGCGGCGGTACCGCGCAGGCTCGGGGTGGCCTCACTGGCAGCGGTGGGCGCCGGCAGCGGTGCTCCCAGTTCCTTCAGCGCCTGGGTGAAGCCGTAGCGCGTATACAGCTCGGTCAGCTCCGGCACGTCCTGCTCGCGCAGGGCCAGCGTGGTCGGGCTGGCGTCCAGTGCCACATCGGTGCGGATGGTCACCAGCTCGCGGTTCAGCGGCAGCCGCTCCAGTGCGGCGCGCAGGTTCTCGCCGATCTTGCCCTTCATGGTCGGCGCGGCCGCCATCACCCCGTCCAGGTGCTGGTACTCGGCCAGCCACTTGGCGGCGGTCTTCGGCCCGCACTTCTCCACGCCCGGCACGTTGTCGACGGTGTCACCCATCAGCGCCAGCAGATCGATGATCTGGTCGGCACGCACGCCGAACTTGTCCATCACTGCCGCGTCCGAATCCATGCGGCTGCCGGTCATGGTATTGACCAGCTCGATGCCCGGACGCACCAGCTGGGCGAAGTCCTTGTCGCCGGTGGAAATGGTCACCTTCAGGTCCTGCGCCAGGCCCTGCAGGGCCAGCGTGCCGATCACATCGTCGGCTTCCACGCCGGGGATGCGCAGGATGCTGATGCCCAGCGCCTCGACGATGCGGCACATCGGCTCGACCTGGCTGCGCAGCTCGTCGGGCATCGGCGGCCGGTTGGCCTTGTACTGGTCGTACAGGTCATCGCGGAAGGTCTTGCCGGGCGCATCGACCACGAACGCGACGTAGGCCGGGCGTTCCTTCAGCGTCGAGCGCAGCATGTTGACCACGCCGAACAGCGCGCCGGTGGGTTCACCCTGTGCATTGGACAGGGGCGGCAGCGCGTGGAACGCGCGGTACAGGTAACTGGACCCGTCGATCAGGACTAATCTGCTCATGCGCCGATTCTACGCGCCCGTGCCTGCACCGCGACGACACGGCACGCACCCGGCGATGGGGCATAATCAGGGCTCTATCCAGGCAAAGGCCCCCGCCGATGAAGACCCTGATGCTGGCTTCCGTGCTCCTGCTCGCTGGCTGCGCCAGCATGGGTGGTGCAGGTGCTCCCCCGGTGGACGTCAAGGGCGCCGATGTCTCCAAGCGCACCATGGACAACGGTGACACCATCGAGGAATACCGCGTGTCCGGCCAGCTGCGCATGGTCAAGGTGACCCCGTCGCGCGGCGCGCCGTACTACATGTATGACAAGAACGGCGACGGCCGTTTCGACAACGACAAGGACGGCGTGTCGCCGGTGTACTGGAAGCTCTACAGCTGGTGATGTGACCGGGGGCGGATCCCCGCGATTCAGTAGATCCACGCCATGCGTGGATATGGCCCTCCCGATCCCCCACAAAAAACAACGCCGGCGCGCATCCTGCGGCCGGCGTCGGGTCCCCTCCCCGGGAACGCTTGAATCAACGGGTGTGGATCAGCGGATCACCAGCACCGGCAGGGTGCTGCGCGCCAGCACTTCGGCGGTCTGGCTGCCCAGCAGCACGCGGGTGACGCCACGGCGGCCATGCGAGGTCATCACGATCAGGTCGCTGTTGCGCTCGCCCGCCGTCTCGATGATGCCGTCGGCCGCATAGCGGTCCAGCACATGCACCGGATTGGCGGTAATGCCCTGTTCGGCCGCCTTGGCCAGCGCCGGCTGCAGTACCTTCTGCGCGCCTTCCTCGCGGTCGGCCTTGTACTCGGGGCTGTTCATGTAGCCCACGCTCCAGCCCATGGCGTCGTACATGCCGACGGCCCACGGCTCGGAAACGGTCACGATATCGACCTCGGCATTGAGGTCCTTGGCCAGCTCCAGGCCCTTGGCCAGGCCCTTGTCGGCCAGCTCGGACCCGTCGGTGGCAATCAGGATGCGCTTGTACATGGTGGGGCTCCGTAGCGATCTGCCAGATGGGAACGACACCATTGCACACCGGATGTGCAGGCCGTGCCTTGAGCAGGATCAATCCGGCGCCGCGCAGCGGCACGCGAGCATCGCCCGCTTGCACGCGCCGGCCAGTGCGGCACATGCTCGGCGGGCGGCGCAGTGCCGCGCTCAAGGACGACCGACATGCAGGACAACAAACCGCCCGCCTGGAGTTCCCAGAAGTCCATCCTGGTCGCCGCGATCATCGCCTTGGCGGTGCTGTTCGGCGGCTACCAGATCGGCAAGGACATGGCGCTGCGCGACAACGCGCGGCAGGCGGCCGGCCGCTAACGGGCTGCCGTAGAGTCGAGCTTGCTCGACTGCTTTCTTTGCGGGTAGAAGCAGTCGAGCAAGCTCGACTCTACCGTTGCTTTGTTCAGGCGATCTGCACCACGCGTGCGTTCTGGCACAGCGGGTAGCTGGCCACGAATCCAGCGATCGCGTCACGCATTGCCTCGAACGATTCGCCATACATGTACAGCGCGGTCTCGGTCGGGCCCTGCCACCAGCTGCAGATCTCGCCCAGGCCGTCGATGTTCTCCGACAGCTGTTCGAACACGTGGTTGGAATCGCACTGCTCGTAGACTTCGTCCGGCAGGGTCAGCCCGTCCAGGTAGATGCCCAGGCCTTCGGTCACGCCGAAGCTGCGGTCGGCCTCGCCCGCACCCTGCAGCTGCGAGCCCTTCGGTGCACCCAGCTGCTCCAGCAGATCAAACAGCTTCGGTACGCCGGCGGCATCGACCAGCGCTACTTCGATATCGCCGTACTCGACCTCACCCAGGTCGGACATCGCGGTCCCGCCGCCGGTCAGCTCGCCCACCTGGGCCGCCTGCAGCAGCGCATCGAGCGGATCCTCGAACAGTTCATGGCGGTGCTCCGGCTGCAGCCGGGCGTTCAACTTCACGGTGACGTGCAGCGTGGGTTCTGTCATGGGGGCGCTCCTGGAAGGTGTCAGGCCCCATTGTAGAGTCCAAGGTAGCGGCAGGAGCCGCTGCCAACGTCGCTTGCGACGGCCCGAAGGGTGCCGGTCAGGACGACCGGCATAGCTTGCTCGACTGCCTTCCCGCCAGAAGCAGCCGAGCATGGCTCGGCTCTACAGGAATTCCCGGCCCCTCGACGGTGATCAGATCACCGTCAGGTTGGCATACGCCATCACCAGCCACTTGCTGCCGGCGTCGGCGAATTCGACCTGCACGCGGGCGTGCGCGCCGCTGCCTTCGTAGTCGGTCACCATGCCTTCGCCGAACTTGGGATGGGTGACCAGTGCGCCGAGCTTGAGCGGCGGTGCCTCGATCGAGGCATGGCCCATCACCCGGCTGCTGCCCAGCGAGGCCGGCCGCGAGACCTGCACCTTCGGGCGGACTTCATGCAGCAGTTCGCGCGGGATCTCGCGCAGGAAGCGCGACGGCAGGCTGTAGTTGTCCTGGCCGTGGATGCGACGCGATTCGGCGTAGCTCAGCACCAGTTTCTGGCGCGCGCGGGTGATGCCCACGTAGGCCAGGCGGCGCTCTTCTTCCAGCCGACCGCTTTCCTCCAGCGAGCGTGCGCTGGGGAACAGGCCTTCTTCCAGGCCGGCCAGGAACACCAGCGGGAATTCCAGGCCCTTGGCAGAGTGCAGGGTCATCAACTGCACACCGTCCTCGCCCGCCTGCGCCTGGCCCTCACCGGCCTCCAGCGCGGCATAGGCCAGGAACGCGACCAGCTCGTCCATGTCCTCGCCCACTTCCTCGATGTCGTCGGCGCGGCGTACGAAACGCGAAGCCACCGAGACCAGTTCGTCGAGGTTGTCGGTGCGCGATTCCGAATCCAGCGCGTTGCGGCTTTCCTTGCTCCAGTGCTCGCGCAGCTGCGAGCGGGCCAGCACGTGGTCCACGCGCTCGGCCAGGGTCATGTGCAGGGTCTGCGCCTGCAGCTCGTTGACCAGCACCAGGAAGCCGGCCAGCGCATTGCGCGCACGTGCGGCCAGCGCGCTGCCCTGGGTGACCAGCATGGTCGCTTCCCACAGCGAGATGCCCTGCGCGCGCGCCTCGCGGCGCACTTCGTCCAGCGTGCGGTCGCCGATGCCACGGGTGGGCGTGTTGACCGCGCGCTCGAACGCCGCGTCATCGTTGCGGTTGGACAGCAGGCGCAGGTAGGCCAGCGCGTCCTTGATTTCGGCACGCTCGAAGAAGCGCATGCCACCGTACACGCGGTACGGTACCTGCTCGCTCAGCAGCGCTTCTTCCAGCGCGCGCGACTGCGCGTTGCTGCGGTAGAGCACGGCCACTTCGGTATAGCTGCCACCGTCACGCACCCACTGGCGGGCACGCTCGACGATGTAGCGCGCCTCGTCCATCTCGTTGTACGCGGCATACAGGTCGATCGGCTCACCGTCACCGCTGTCGGTCCACAGCTGCTTGCCGATGCGGTCGGGGTTGTGCGCGATCACCGCGTTGGCGGCGCCGAGGATGTTGGCGGTGGAGCGGTAGTTCTGTTCCAGGCGGATGGTCTGCGCGCCCGGGAAGTCACGCAGGAAGCCCTGCACGTTCTCCACCTTGGCACCGCGCCAGCCGTAGATGGCCTGGTCATCGTCGCCGACCACGAACACGTGGCCGGAATCACCGGCCAGCACGCGCACGAAGGCGTACTGGATGGCGTTGGTGTCCTGGAATTCGTCCACCAGGATTTCGCGGAAGCGGGCGCGGTAGTGCGACAGCAGCGCCGGGTTGTCGCGCAGCAACTCGTGCGCGCGCAGCAGCAACTCGGCGAAGTCGACCAGGCCGGCGCGGTCGCAGCGTGCCTGGTACTCGATATAGGCCTGGCGCATGGTTTCCAGCCACGCGTCGTTCGGTTCGGGCTGGATGTGCTGCGGGCGGCGGCCTTCGTCCTTCTGCGCGTTGATCCACCACGCGATCTGCTTGGCCGGATACTTGCCGTCGTCCAGTTCCAGCGCCTGCACCACGCGCTTGACCAGCCGCAGCTGGTCGTCCGAATCCATCACCTGGAAGCCTTCGGGCAGCTTCGCGTCCTGCCAGTGCAGGCGCAGCAGGCGGTTGGCCAGGCCGTGGAAGGTGCCGATCCACATGCCGCGGCTGCCATTGGGCAGCTGTGCGTCGATGCGGTGGCGCATTTCGCCGGCCGCCTTGTTGGTGAAGGTCACCGCGAAGATGCCGTGGGTCGGCACGCCATCGACTTCATGCAGCCAGGCGATGCGGTGGGTGAGTACGCGGGTCTTGCCGGAACCGGCACCGGCCAGCACCAGGTGGTGGCCGGGGGGAGCGGAGACGGCTTCGCGCTGGGCCGGGTTCAGGCCATCAAGCAGGTGGGAGACATCCATGCCCCCATTTTACGGCATCGCCGTCGCTGCTCCTGCGACCACCTGGGTTGCCAGTGCGTGCGCCTGCTGACGCAGTTCAGGCACGGCCAGGCTTTCCCACAGGCTGCCGATGCGCAGGCTGCCGAGCACGCCCAATCGTGCCTGCGGCTGGCCACCGGCGGCACACAGGCGATCGCCCGGCACCGTGCTGTCCAGGCCCAGCCCATGCGGGCCAGGGCGGGCCAGCCCATCGGCCTGCAGCTGTTGCAGCAACGGATTGCGCAGCGCGCTGGCACGGGTTTCCACGCCGGTGGCGTTGATCACCCCGCCGATCGTCCACTGCTGTTCATTGCCCGAGGCATCGCGGCCGGACAGCTGCACCGCGCCGCCCTCGCGCCAGACGCGTTGCAGGCGGCTGCGGTGAATGCGCAGCTGGCCGCTGTCCTGCAGCGCCTGCAACTGCGCATCCACCTCTTCAGCGATGCGATGGCGATGCACGTCCCAATAGCGCACCACATGGCGCAGGAAGCGGCGCTGGCCGGCCTCATCGAGGCTGCACCACAGTGCCTGCCCGTGCGGACGGATGCGGTCCATCACGCCCTGCCACGGCATGCCTTCGGCCTGTGCCTGCCCGGCAAACTGGCGCAACGCACGCAGGCGCTGGCGCAGGTTCATCGGCAGCAGCGTGGCCGGGTCGAAGCTCGGCATGCCGCCGTGCGCGTGCGGCAACGGCAGCAGGCCATGGCGCGAGATCACGTGCAGCGGTCCGCTGTGGCCAGCGGCGACCAGCGCCAGCACGGTGTCGGCCATGCTCAGGCCGGAGCCGACAATGGCCACGGCCTGCTCGCCGGCCAGGGTGCGTACGCCGTCGTAGTCCCAGGCCTCGATCACATCGTCGGCAGGCAGCGCATCGGCGCCGGCCACCGGCAGCGGGCGCATGCTGTTACCGGTGGCCAGCACCGCCTGTGCGGCGTGCAGCGTCTGGCCATCGCCCAGCTGCAGTTGGTAACCATGGTCATCCGGCTGCAGGCCCAGCACCGGCTGCGCGATCACCTGCAGCTGCGCCGGGCTGGCCGCGGCGGCATCCTGCAGGCGCTGCTGCAGGTAGGCGGCGAAGTAGTGGCGGCACACGTAGCGCTCGCCCAGCACCTCGCGCGCCTCGCCCGGGTAGGCATTGGCGGCCATCAGGTAGTCGAGGAAATCGCCGGGCGCGTCGGCAAACGCGCTCATCTTCGCCGCCGGCACGTTCAGCAGATGCTCCGGCCACGGCGTGGCATAGGCGATGCCTTGCGCCAGCTGCGAGGCCGGCTCGAAGATGGCCAGCGCCAGCGGCGCACGGGCCTGGCGCAATACCTGGATCGCCACCAGCACCCCGGCCGCACCACCACCGATGATCGCCAGGTCCAGTTCGCCATTACGCGGTGAATCAGTCATGTGCCGATTGTAGGCCATCGGCGATGACAGGCCGGAGTGCCGAAGCGGGCGGGATGGGTACAGCCTTATCTCGAAGTCTAAGGAACCGGAGAATGCAAGAGGCAGCAATCTGGGAGCCCTAGCTCAGGAAGATGCTCTCACCTGACTGATCCGGATGGTGAACATCGCCTTTAGCAAGAGCTTGCTGACTCCATCGATATCCCTAGCGATTTTCTCGACCTCTGGAACGGAGTACCCCTCCGATATCTCCCCTGGGAACCTCATGGCGTCCCTGATTGCTTCGCTCTCAGCAGGTGTTCCAGTCAGTTGCTGGACATCCAGTAGCTTTAGTGCAAAGGCAAGGTATTGATCACGGTGAACACGGTAGAGACGTTTTCTGTCCGCTGCCTTTCGTGCCCAAGTGTCATGTTGAACCCTATTGCGAAGGAGCCGAACTGCGTCCAGTGAATCCAATGCTTCGTTGACAATCTGCAGCTCCACACCAGTCAAGTTCCCGACGGCGATCCTCCGTGCTTCATCGGTCACCTTCTTGGCAGTGCCGTACTTCTTGAGCCTCGCCTCTGCCACCTCCGGCGTCGTGTTCAGCAGTACTGCAAACAGGCAATAGAGATTGATCTCTGTTTGAGCCCAGGTCGACGCGACAGCCCCTACGGCAGCAGCAAAGCCCTGCACGTCATCAACAACATATGGCCCAACCTCAATGAGCAAATTTCCGCCTTCATCGAGTATTTGCAGTCCATGATTTTCATTGCTCATGACGGCCATAGCTCCCTGTCAACATAATGTTCAATGAATCTAGCAACGGTTCTTCGCTAGCCTTCCTCACATCAACGCATCGGCCAGCCGTGCGATGCCTTCGCGGCTGCGCCGCCACGTCGGGCGGCTGCGCCACTGCCGCAGGTCCAGCTGCCGCGACTCGCGCAGGTAGCCGTCCTCGATCGCGCACAGCTGCTGGACCAGCGCGCGGTCGTAGCAGATCAGGCCGATTTCGGCATTCAGCGCGAACGAGCGGATATCCATGTTGATCGAGCCGAGTACGGCGATGTCCTCGTCCACGCTCATGTGCTTGGCGTGCAGGAACTGCGGTTCGTACAGGGCGATGCGCACGCCACAGCGCAGCAGCTCGTCGTAGTACGCCTCCTGCGCCCACGAGGTCAGCCGCTGGTTGTTGCTGGCCGACAGGATCAGCTGCACCTCCACGCCGGACAGCGCCGCGATGCGCAGCGCGCTCAGCGTGGCTTCGTCGGGCACGAAGTACGGGGTGACCATCACCAGCCTGCGCCGCGCCAGGTGGATCAGCGCTGCCACCGCATCACGCGCGTTGCTGTACGGGTAGGCCGGGCCGCTGGGCAGCAGCTGGGTTGCGATGTCGTCGCTGCACTCGGGCACATCGGCGATCACGTCCAGGCGCTGGCCGGTTTCCATGTACCAGTCGCTGGCGAACACCGCTTCCAGATGCGCCACCGCCGGGCCGCGCACGCGCGCCACCAGCTCGCGGTTCGGGTGGCCGGGCACGAAGCCGGGGCCGGCCAGGTTCTGCGAACCGACGTAGGCCACTTCGTTGTCGATCACCGCGATCTTGCGGTGGTTGCGCAGGTCCATGCGCCCGCTGCGGCGCCAGCGCAGGCCACCGGGCAGCATCGCGCGCACTTCGATGTCGCGCGCTTGCAGGCGCTTGCGATAGGCGCGCAGGCCGCGCTTGGCACCCACCGCGTCGAGCAGCACGCGGCACTGCACGCCACGTGCGGCCGCACGCTGCAGTGCCTCGACCACCGCCTCGCCCACCGCGTCGTCGAACATCAGGTAGTACAGCAGGTGCACGCGGTCTTCGGCCTGGTCGATGTCGGCGATCAGCGTGTGCAGCGATTCGTCGTAGTCGGTCAGCAGGTCCACCGCGTTGCCGTGCACCGGCATGAAATCGCCCTGGCGCTGCACCAGCGGCACGATCTCGGCGCAGGCGGTATCCGGTTGCGGGGTCCAGCGCAGGCGGTGCTGCAGTGCCTGTTCCTCGCGGATGACCTGCGAGGCCTCGGCCTGGCGGCGGATGCGCTCGCGCGACAGCCACGGGTGGCCGAACAGCAGGTACAGCGGCAGGCCCAGCAGCGGCACGAAGCCGACCAGCAGCAGCCAGCTGCGCGCCGCCCCCGGCGTGGTGCGGGTGGGGATCCAGCACAGCGCGACCAGCCGGATCAGCCAGTCGATCAGCAGCAGGTACGAACCCAGCAACCACTCGAACAGCATCGCGTCGCCCGTCGGGAGGTGATGGGCCATTCTGCCCAGCGGGGTGTGTAGAGTCGAGCTTGCTCGACTGCTGTAGCGCAGCCGAGCGTAGGCTCGGCTCTACAGGACGGCTCAATGCCGCACCGGCACCTCGCACAGCTGGCGCACCGAGTCGGCGTGGCGGCGGCCGTTGAGCGCCATGCAGGCGATTGCCTGCGCGGCCCGCTCCAGCTGCGTCTCTGGAAGCGGCGACGGCGCGCCGTTGGCCAGTGCCAGGTGGTGGTCGCACAGCAGCAGCGCCATGCCCTCGATGCCTTCCAGCATGCGCTGCAGGCGCAGCCAGCCCAGTTCCAGGTCCTGCCGGTGTGATGGGGTGTTCATGCAACCTCCTTCAACGGATCTGGCCACCGTGAAGGTGGCGGACGATGCGTGGTTGCAATACCGGGGAACAAGCAACGGAAACAAACCGGCGGGCACGCGGCCCCCACGCACCGCCCGCCAGAAGGCAGAGCGGGTCGCCAGCCGCTGCACAAGCAGAGACAGCGGCTGGCGAATTTACCGTCACTCGATTCCTCGGGATTGCAAGCCCGGCCACTGCAACCGCAGCGGCTTGCCATCATGGGCACGGTCACGCCCGTCGTTCCAATCGATTTGAACCGCGCGAGGCGCCGGAACCGGTAGGAACAATCACTTATCGCATTCGGGCCTTCACACCAGGCAGGGCGCCATTGGCGACAGCCTGCGCGGGGAGTGTTGCAATGCCGACCAACGGTCGGCACCCACCACGGCAATGCAGGCAGTACCCACCACCTGGATGCCAGGCATGAAAAAACCCGCCACAAGGGCGGGTTTCTTCGCGGGGACCAGCAATCCTTGCGGATTACTTGATCTTGCCTTCCTTGTACGGGACGTGCTTGCGCACGACCGGATCGTACTTGGAGAATTCCATCTTCCCCGGGGTGTTCTTCTTGTTCTTGTCAGTCGTGTAGAAGTGACCGGTACCGGCGGTCGAAATCATACGGACCTTATCGCGCTTGCCTGCCATGATCGTCTACTCCTCAGACCTTTTCGCCGCGCGCACGCAGCTCAGCCAGAACGGAATCGATGCCGTTCTTGTCGATGGTGCGCAGTGCATGCGCGGAAACACGAAGCTTCACCCAGCGGTTCTCGCTGGCAACCCAGAAGCGGCGCTCGTGCAGGTTGGGCAGGAAACGACGACGGGTCTTGTTGTTGGCGTGCGAGACGTTGTTACCGGTCTGCACTCGCTTGCCGGAAACCTGGCATACGCGGGACATGGCGCACCTCGATAGTAAGTTGTGTCAGCCCGTAGCCCGGGAGACGGCGGCCTCGGTGGTTGCCCACCACACGTCAAGAGAATCAAAGGGTTACGCTGGCGTTGGGCGGCCGGGGACGTGCTCCCGGGGGCGCCGCCCGGTAGAAAACCGGACACAGCGAGCCGCGCATTATGCACGGGTTCAAGCACTTGCGCAAGCGCAGAGTCAAGCGTCTCCGCCGCCCCCTCCCCCACACACATGCGGAGCCTTGCTCCGAGCAGTGCATTCAGCTACAGAGGCAAGATATAAGCCTGCATTAGGGGTTCATTTTTGTACGACCGATGGGCAGCAACTAGGGAGCGTCAACATGATAGGACTTGAGAAAGCACAAGAACCCGCCGCACTTCAGAATCCCAGATATGCACAGGTTCTTCAGAGAGCGAAGTCGCACTACGAGTTGGATATCCGCACTGTAAGACAGTCGCGCCCTCAATTTGACTTTTTCCATCGAAGCGAGCTTAAGCGTGCACTTCTTATCGAATCCCACGGGAAGTGCGCCTACTGCGAACAACTCTTGGATCCTGAAGACAGTGTCATCGATCGATTTCGACCTTCAAGCGGCGCCGTTGACGCGTCGGGAACCATCTCCAGCCCCCACTATTGGTGGCTTGCTTACGACTGGAATAATCTGTTTCCCTCATGCCAGCAATGCAATTTCTTTAAGGGCAACAACTTCCCCGTTGTGAACGAAAGAATCCCCGTAGGTGTGCACACGGATTTCGACGCGGTAGAAGTCCCCTTGATAATTAATCCCTTTAGGCTTGATCCTTCCAAGCACCTTGAATACACCAGAGACGGAAGAGTGATTCCACTAAGTTTGTTCGGCGAGCACACTATAGCAACCATCAAACTGAATCGATCCCCTTTACTACTCAAGAGAGAGCAGGCGCTAGCTCATTTTAGTAGCCGAGGAGAATCGTGGATAGAAAATTCACGCGCCTCGCGAGAATTCGCAGGAATGGCACGTTACTTCGCTCTCCTGAAAGGCCAGACCCGTAGCTGGCCCGTACTTCGGCGAGAGGAGCCGAGTGCCGTCAAAAAGGAGGCCTCAGAGGCATCTCCGCCCGGCACCCCAGACAGTTTCCCTCTCGTCAGTTCAATAACGATTTCTGGGTTGTTTGGCCTTGGCGACATAGAAGTGTCGATTCCTTACAGAAGCGCAAACCGAGCACCATGCATTGCATTGGTTGGAGAGAATGGCACCGGAAAGACATCTATTCTCAAGGCCATTGCAGTAGCAATGTATGACAGCCAGTCTCTAGTAGACCACATTGACACGACCAGCATGCTAACGCACCCCGGACGCCCCGGGGAGTTAATTGTTAGATTCGATAACGCAAAGATCAACTCGGCGAAGATCCTTCCGAATGGAAAAGTAAAGAGAAGACGAGAAGAGTCCAACGTCACGTTGCTTGCCTACGGGGCGACCAGATTGCAAGCGAATGCTCATCACATCCCCCCCCAGGAAAGAAACGACTCCAGAGCGCTTAACCTCTTCGATCCATTCTCACCCCTTAGAGAATCTGCACCTTGGCTTATGGCCTTACCAGCACATAAGTTCGATTACGCTGCTGCGGCAATCAAGAAGATACTCGACCTACCAGACGAAGTAATCATTGATCGCCCATCGAGTGGAAACGAAGAAAAGTCAATTCACATGCTAGTTAACGGAGAAAGGCGACCCGTGAGTACCCTAAGCCACGGGTACAAGGCAATGCTTGGCTTGGCCTGTGACATCATGCAAACAATGTTTGATAAATGGGAAGACTCAGCATCTGCGGAGGGAATAGTAATAATAGATGAGATCGAGAATCACTTACACCCCGTCTGGAAGATGAGAATAGTTCCCGCTCTCCGAGATGCGTTTCCCCGCATCCAATTTATTACAACCACGCATGACCCACTTTGCCTTCAAGACTTTGATTATGATGAAATATCAATAATCACCAGATCTTCGTCGGGCGGCGCAAGCATTCGAAACGCCCCAAAATCGACTGACATGATGAGAATTGACGAGGTACTAACCTCGCCAAACTTTGGGTTAGGCAGCACACTGAGCCTCCGCCTCAAGCAAACTTTCGACGAGTACTATGGCCTGCTTGATTCAGACAACCCTAACCCAGATAGACTTCGCGAACTCGAACTACAGGTGGCTTCGTTTGACGCCCCCCATCTCTTGGAACGCGACAGGATAATGTACAAAGTAATTGACAAATTTATCGCAACTCGAAGGAGAGGAGATCAGAGCAATCTAACTTCCGAAGAGAGCCTGTCGTTGATTGAGAGCCTTGCAGAGAGCATGCGAGACAATCATGATTAAAATAAATAGAAGCACCATCACTATTCCAGACTGCCTTCGAACTGACATAGCAAGCGATGGATCCTCCGAGACGCAATTAGCCATCGATTACTTCGAAGGAAATGACAGAGAAAATGGATTTACATACAAAGTATACTCAAAGACCGAAGTCAAGAGTCGCCTTAAAAAATTATTCAACAATAAGTGCGGGTTCTGTGAGATTGACTACGGGGGTGCGGCAAGTGACGTGGAACACTTCCGACCAAAAGGCCGTCTCGATACAATTGATGAAAGGGGGAAAGTAAAGATTTCGGGGGATGGCTACTACTGGCTCGGAGCCGACTGGAGCAACCTAATATACTCGTGCCAACACTGCAATCGCGGAGAAACACATATCCATGCCGGCGACTTTCCGGAGACAGAGAACTCTGTGAGGGTCAGTGGGAAGCGGAACTTGTTTCCTTTGATCGATGAATCAAAGCGAATCTCTCGCGGCAGCCCGATTAACTCTGAAGAGCCTTATAGACTTCTTCTCGACCCCTGCAATGACGATCCAACCTTACATTTGGAGTTTGATAACGAAGGGCATGTATATGCAAGGAAAGTCGGATCCAACAGGAGCGCCAAAGGAAGAAATTCAATTGAAATTTATGGACTCAGGCGAGACCCTCTTAATGCTAGAAGAAAACTTACAGCGACGATGCTGCTGTATTCAGTGTCGACCCTCAACGATGCAACGTTAGCTTCCCTTCGCGCACTTAATGATCATTCATTGAGATCAAAAGTCGTAGATCATGTCTCCCACATACAACACAATTTTTTGGCATCTCATTGCCCGTTTCTAGCGATGAGCCGGGGCATTGCTGTGAAGAACATTGATTTCGCTTCGCTTCGAAAGTGCCTCAATAGATAGACTTCTTTTTTTGCGAATTTGGCGCATCACCCCAGCACCTCCACCACCCAATCAATGAACACCCGCAGCCGCTGGCTCATGTGCCGGTTCGGCGGGAACATCACATGCATCGGCATTGGTGGCAGCTGCCAGTCCTGCAGCACCGGCAGCAGCTCGCCACGCGCCACGTGCGGCGCGGCCATGTAGCTGGGCAGCGCGACCACGCCAAGCCCGGCCAGCGCAGCGGCCAGATAGGCGTTGCCGTCGTCGAAGCCGATCGTGTAGCGGCCCTGCACCTCGATGCGCTCATCGCCACGTTGAGCGTTGAACACCCTGGCCCGGCCACTGCGCGGGCTGAGGAAGCCGACCATGTGGTGATCGGGCCCTTCCAGCGCGCGCGGATCGGCCGGCAGGCCGAAGCGCTGCACGTAGCCCGGGCTGGCGTGGAAGCCGATCGGCAGCGCGCCGAGCGGCCGCGCCACCAGCGCCGGGTCGGCCGGGGTGCCGCCACGGATCACGCAATCCACGTTGTCAGCGATGACATCGACCTCGCGGTCACTCACGCCGATGTCCAGCTGGATCTCCGGGTAGCGCGCCTGGAAATCCGGCAGCGCCGGCACCAGCCGCAGCCGAGCGTACGGCCCGGGCACATCCACGCGCAGGCGCCCACGCGGCTGGATGGCCGCATCGCCCAGCCCGCCCTCCACCTCTTCCAGCTCGGCCAGCAGGCGGGCGATGCGCGGGTAATAGGCCGCTCCATCGGCGGTGACGCTGACACGCCGGGTGGTGCGGTTGAGCAGGCGGAGCCGAAGGTGCGCCTCCAGCTGCTGTACCAGCTGGGTGACCGTGGTGCGGCTGACCTGAAGCGTGAGCGCGGCACGGGTGAAGCTGCCGGTCTCCACCACCCGGGCAAACGCCCGCATCGCCTCGAAGCGGTCCATGACAGGCCGTTATTGTTTGGGATTGGCAACCAATCTAGGCCGATCATCGCGGTTTATCCAGACAGCGAAGGGGCGGACGATGGCGTTCTTCCCAACCGATTCCTTCCCATGTCACAGCGTGATGTCGTTTTCCCCACCGGCCGCCAGGCCCTGTACGAGCGCAACCGCTACTCGCCGGCGATCCGTTCCAATGGCTTCCTGTTCGTTTCCGGCCAGGTCGGCAGCCGCGAGGACGGCTCGCCCGAGCCGGACTTCGAAGCGCAGGTGCGCCGCGCCTTCGACAACCTCAACGCGGTGCTGGCTGCCGCAGGCTGCACGTTCGATGACGTGATCGACGTAACCGTGTTCCTGGTCGATCCGGAAACAAACTTCGAGAAGGCGTGGGCGATCGTGCCCGAGTACTGGGGCGAGGCGCCGCACCCGACCCTGACCGGCATCGGCGTGACCTGGCTGTACGGGTTCCAGTTCGAGATCAAGGTGATCGCGAAGCTGCCTGCAGACCGGCGGTAGTGCCGGCCGCTGGCCGGCAGCATCGAAAGGCGTGTCGACCAAGGTCGACACCCACCAGGGCAGGAAGTCGGCACCCACCAAGGCAGAAAGCCCCCCAGGCCGCGCCACCTGAACGGGAGATTCCGACGGATTCCCGAAGCGGCCATTGATATTGTATCCGGCGAAAACCGCTTGCTAGCCTCCCCTTCATGCGCCGGATCTCCCGCCACCTTCGCTCGTACCTGCTGATGCTGCTGATGGCGGCGTTCGTGGTCGTGCCGGTGGCCGACGCGCTGGCGTGCACGGTGGAACCGCACGCCAGCACGGTGCACGTGGAATCCGCGCCGGATTCCGATGGCGATATCGATGGCAAGCATGTCGGTGCCTGTGGCCACAACCACTGCCACCACTCCAACCTGAGCCTGCCGGCCAGCACCCTCGCTGCCTTCGGTGCGCCACTGCCGGCGCGCTGGATGAATGCAGGCGATGCGGCGACCTATGCGGTCGCCCAGGATGAATTGACGCGTCCTCCCCGGGCGTGAGTTGAGCGCGTCCCGCGATTGCGGGCTCCCGTTTCACTCACAACCGGAATCCCCCTATGTCGATCCTGACACCTCGGTCGCCGCGCGCGGCCGGGCTGGTCGTCGCTGTGCTGCTGGGCCTGGCCCCGGCCGCATCGGTGATGGCGCAAGCCGCCCCCTCCTACGACACCCTGCTTGAACGCCTGGACCAGCTGCCCGGCACCCGTGTGGGCACGGCACTGGCCGAGGCCGCCGATGCGCGCGCCGACCAGGCCCGTGCGTTGCCCAACCCTTCCCTCTCCTACTCGGCCGAAAATGCCTGGGGCACCGGCTCCTATGGCGGCATGGGCAAGGCCGACACCGTGCTCACCCTGTCCCAGCCGCTGGAGGTCTGGGGCCAGCGTGGCGCGCGCGTCCGTGCCGCCCGGGCCGAGGCACAGGCCGCTGCCCTGCGTGGTTCGCAGAGCCGCAGTGATGTCGCCAGTCAACTGGCGGTGGTCTACGCACAGGCGGAAAGTGCATTGCGTCGTTACACCCTCGCCAGCGAAGCGCTCGCCCTGACCCGCGATGATGCGGCCGCCGTCAACGCGATGGTCAAGCAGGGCCGCGAACCGCAGCTGCGCGCGGTGCAGGCGCAGAGCGAAGTGGCCAATGCCACGGCGTCGCTGGATGAAGCACAGGCGTTCCGCGACGCCGCGCTGGCGCGGCTGGCCGGTGCCGCGTTGCTGGATACGCCGGTGCAGTCGATCGACAACAGCCTGCTCGACCGTGCCCCGCCGCTGCCGCGCGGTGCCACCGACGCCGCACTGGCGGTGCGTATCGCAGAAGCGGAAGCCGATGCAGCCGGCAAGCTGGTCGAGGTGGAGCGCAAGCGCGCCCTGCCTGACCTCAGCGTTACCGCAGCGCAGACCCGCTTTCGCGAAGGCGGCGAGCGTGCCTACAACCTCGGGGTCAGCCTCAGCATCCCGCTGTTCGACCGCAACCGCGGTGGCATCCGCGCCGCCAATGCCGACCACCGCGCGGCCGAGGCACGCTTGGACCAGCAGCGCCGCGACAGCGAGGCCGAACGCCTGTCCGCCGTGGCCGGACTGAAGGCCGCCGGCAGCCGTACCCGCGCCGCCGATGAAAGCGTGGTCGCCGCCGAAGAGGCGTATCGCCTCGCACGCGTCGGCTTCGATGCCGGACGCATCTCGCAGCTGGAACTGCGCAGCACGCGCAGCGCTCTCATCGCCGCCCGCGGCACCGCCGTGGACGCGCGCCTGTCGCGCGTCGGCGCGGAAATCGATCTTGCCCGCCTGGAAGGGCGCGCACCTTTTGTGGAGGCCCCATGACTCTCTCCCGTTCCTTCCCCCTGATCGGCGGCCTCCTGCTGACCGTGTTCCTGGCCGGCTGCGCCGGCAATGCGCAGACGCCCGAAGCGGCCGACGCCACCGCCGCCAAGGCCGGTACCGACGATGGCCACGGCCACGCCGCCGACAGCAAGGAAGCCAAGGCAGAAGCGGCCAAAGCACCCGCCGACGCCGATGAAGGCGTAGTGCAGCTGACCCCGGAACAGATCAAGGCGTCCGGTATCGAGGTGGTCGCCGTCGGCCGCGGCGGTGGCGGTTCGACCCGCCTGTCCGGCCGGGTCGAACCGTCGGTAGGCGCACGTGCCTCGGTCGCCTCCACGGTGACCGGCCGCGTCGAACGCGTGCTGGTCGCGCCGGGCACGGCGGTGAAGCAGAACCAGGCGCTGGCCATCGTGGTCAGTGGCGAAGCTGCGGTGTTCCGCGCCAATGCGCTGGCTGCGTCGGCCGAAGCCGAGGCCGCGCGCCTGGCCTATGGCCGCGACAAGGCACTGGTCGACCAGGGCGTGGTCGCCCGCCAGGAGCTGGAAGCCTCGCGTGCCCGCTCGCTGGCAGCACAGGCCCAGGCCGCCGCCGCGCAGGCCCAGGCCGCCGCCAACGGTGCACCCGATGCCAGTGGCCGCGTGCGCATCACCAGCCCGGTGGCCGGCATCGTCGGCAACGTGCAGGTCACTCCCGGTGGCGTGGTTGCCGCCGGCAGCGCGGTGGCCGACGTCGCCGATCCGGCGATGAACGAGCTGGTGTTCACCGCGCCGCCAGCGCTGGCCGCACAGGTCACGCCGGGCATGACGCTGGAAGTGAGCGTGCCGGGCGGCAGCTTCACCGCCACCGTCACCGGTTCGGCCGCCGATGTGCGCCAGCAGGGCGGTGTGGCGGTGATCCGTGCCACGCCGGTGAATGCCGCGCTGCCGCCGGCTGGTTCGCCGGTCTCGGCGGTGGTGGTCACCGAGGGCCAGGACGGTTCGCTCAGCGTGCCCGCCGATGCGGTGCAGAACGTTGATGGCAGCAGCGCGGTGTTCGTCGCCGTCGACGGCGGCTTCAAGGCGCAGCCGGTGCTGGCCGGGCGCAGGGCCGGCAACCGCATCGAGATCCTCGGTGGACTGACCGGCAACGAGCGCATCGTCGGTGCCAACGCCTTCCTGCTCAAGGCCGAACTGGCCAAGGGCGAAGCCGAGCACGGCCACTGAGGAGGCGACCATGTTCAAGCTGATCATTGAAACAGCGGTGCGCCACCGCTGGCTGGTGGTGTTCATGGCGGCGTTGATCGCTGCGGTGGGCCTGTTCCAGCTGGGCAAGCTGCCGATCGACGCGGTGCCGGACATCACCAACCGCCAGGTGCAGATCAACACGGTGGCACCGGCGCTGACCCCGGAACAGATCGAACGGCAGGTGACCTATCCGCTGGAAACCGCGCTGGCCGGCATTCCCGGCCTGACCACCACGCGTTCGCTGTCGCGCAATGGTTTCTCGCAGGTCACCGCGATCTTCACCGATGCCACCGACATCTACTTCGCCCGCCAGCAGGTGGCCGAACGCATGCGCGAGGCATCCGAAGACCTGCCCGATGGCGCGTCGCCGATGCTGTCGCCGGTCACCACCGGCCTCGGCGAAGTGCTGATGTGGACAGTGGACTTCACCACGTTCGATCCGGCCAGGCTGGCCAAGCCCGGTGAAGCCGGCTGGCAGGCCGGTGAGGTCTACCGCACGCCGGAAGGCAACCTGTTGCGCACGCCGGAAGAACGCGCCACCTACCTGCGCACCGTGCAGGACTGGATCATCGCGCCGCAGATGCGTTCCAGCCCGGGGCTGGCCGGCGTCGATACGGTCGGCGGCTACGTCAAGGAATACGGCGTGCATCCGGACAGCGCCCGGCTGGCTGCGCATGGCCTCGGCTTGGCCGACCTGGTCACCGCGCTGCAGCGTTCCAACGTGCAGGCCGGTGCCGGTTTCGTGCAGCGTGCCGGCGAAGGCCTGGTGGTGCGTGCCGATGGCCTGGCGCTGACCACCGAGGATCTGGCACAGGCTCCGGTGGCCACCCGCAACGGCGTGGTGGTGCGCGTGGCCGATGTGGCCGAGGTCGAGCTGAGCCGCGCGCCGCGCCTGGGTGCGGCCAGCCGCAATGGCCATGAAGCCGTGCTGGGTACCGCACTGATGATCGCCGGCGGCAACAGCCGCACCGTGGCGCAGGCCGCGGCCGCGCGCCTTGAACAGGTGAACACATCGCTGCCGGCCGACATCGTGGCGGCACCGGTGCTGGACCGCAGCGTGCTGGTCAATTCCACCATCAAGACCGTGGCCAAGAACCTCACCGAGGGCGCGCTGCTGGTGGTGGTGGTGCTGTTCCTGCTGCTGGGCAACCTGCGTGCAGCGACGATCACCGCGCTGGTGATTCCGCTGTCGTTCCTGTTCGCGGTGATCGGCATGAACCGCTTCGGCATCAGCGGCAACCTGATGAGCCTGGGTGCACTGGACTTCGGCATCCTGGTGGACGGCGCGGTAATCGTGGTCGAATCGACCCTGCTGATGCTGGGCCAGCGCCGCACCGAACTGGGCCGTGCATTGACCGCGATGGAACGCCTGCGCGTGGCCGCCGATTCGGCCATGAAGATGGCGCGCCCTGCGGCGTTCGGCCAGTTGATCATCCTGCTGGTGTTCGCGCCGATCCTCACCCTGGAAGGCGTGGAGGGCAAAACGTTCCACCCGATGGCGGCCACCTTCATGCTGGCCCTGGTCGGTGCCTTCATCTTCTCCTTCACCTTCGTGCCGGCAATGGCCGCGCTGCTGGTGCGCGAGCCGAAGGTGAAGGACGGCGATGCGCATGCCGATGATGGCGAGCACGAGACCAAGCTGATCCGCGTGCTGCGCGCACGCATCGAGCCGGTGGTGCGCAAGGCCGTGGCGCATCCGCGCACGGTGCTGGCCGGTGCGGTGATGATGGTGGTGGTAGGCATCGGTTCGTTCTCGCTGCTGGGCCGCGAGTTCATGCCGACGCTGGACGAAGGCAACGTGGCGATGCAGGCCCTGCGCGTGCCGTCGACTTCGCTGGAGCAGTCGCTGGCGATGCAGCTGGCACTGGAGAAGGCGATTGCCAAGCAGCCGGAAGTAGAAACCGTGTTCTCGCGCACCGGTACCGCCGAGGCGGCCATCGACCCGATGCCGACCAACATCTCCGACAGCGTGATCGTGCTGAAGCCACGCAAGGACTGGCCGGATCCGACGCTGGGCAAGGACGCGCTGGTGGCACGCTTCGAAACGCTGGCCGGGCAGCAGCTGGGCAACAGCTTCGAGTTCAGCCAGCCGATCGAGCTGCGCTTCAACGAGCTGATTTCCGGCGTGCGTACCGACCTGGCGGTGATGATTTTCGGTGATGACTTCAGCCAGCTGCAGAAGGTGGCCGACCAGGTGGCGTTGAAGCTGCGTGCAGTGGAGGGCGCGGCTGACGTGCGGGTGGAGCAGATCTCCGGCCTGCCCACGCTGAACGTGGCCATCGACCACGTGGCGGCGGCGCAGTACGGGCTGACCGCGGCGGATGTGAGTGATGCGCTGTCCACCGGCATTGGTGGTACGGCAGCCGGCAAGATCTTCGAAGGTGATCGCCGCTTCAACGTGGTGGTGCGCCTGGACGATGCCTCGCGCAACGATCCGGACCAGCTGGCTTCGTTGCCGATCGCTACGCCGTCGGGACTGGTGATTCCGCTGTCGTCGGTCGCACGCATCACGGTCAGCGAAGGGCCGAACCAGATCAGCCGCAACAACGGCAGCCGCCGCGTGGTGGTGCAGGCCAACGTGCGTGGCCGCGACCTGGGTGGCTTCGTGGGTGAAGCACAGGCCGCGGTGGCTGACGTGGCACTGCCGCCGGGTGCCTACCTGACCTGGGGCGGCCAGTTCGAGAACCTGCAGCGCGCGGAAAAGCGGTTGGCCACCGTGGTGCCGGTGGTGTTCCTGCTGATCGGCAGCCTGCTGTTCATGGCCCTGCGCAGCGGCAAGGAAGCCCTTCTGGTGTTCAGCTGCGTGCCGTTGGCACTGGTCGGCGGCATTCTCGCGCTGCTGCTGCGTGGCATGCCGTTCTCGGTGTCGGCGGCGGTCGGCTTCATCGCCGTCTCCGGCGTGGCCACCTTGAATGGGCTGGTGCTGATGCAGGCGATCCGCGAGCGCCTGGATGCCGGTGACCTGCCGCTGCAGGCGGCGATCAATGGCGCGTCGAGCCGCATCCGTGCGGTGCTGACCACGGCGCTGGTGGCGATCGTCGGTTTCATTCCGATGGCGATCGCCAGTGGCTCCGGTGCGGAGGTGCAGAAGCCGCTGGCGACGGTGGTGATCGGCGGCCTGATCACCGCCACCGTGCTGACCCTGCTGGTGCTGCCGACCTTCGCGGCACGGGTGGCCAAGCCAAGGGCGGTGGGGTGAAACAT
>NZ_JAOEDV010000039.1:0-39280 GCF_029837545.1 Stenotrophomonas sp. GD04024
GGTCAAGGCGGCCTGGCGGCACCTGCGCGATAATGCGGCCATGAGCATCCGAGAGCTTTCCCCAGCGCAAGCGCGCGAGCGCCTGGCCCACGGCGCCGTGCTGATCGATGTGCGCGAGGCGCACGAACGGGCCGGGGGCATGGCCGAGGGCGCGCGCGGCGTGGCCAAGGGCGAGCTGCAGGCCGACCCGGCCGCGCATCTGCCGCGGCACGACCAGGAAATCCTGCTGATCTGCCAGAGCGGCAGGCGCTCGGCCGATGCCGCGCAGTTCCTGCAGGAGGCCGGGTACACCCACGTCGCTTCCGTGACCGGCGGCACCGTGGCCTGGCGCGAACAGTCGCTGCCGCTGGTGCAGCCGCTGTCCAGCGCGGCCGACCGCGACTTCTACGACC
The DNA here is from genome assembly GCF_029837545.1 of Stenotrophomonas sp. GD04024. Lineage (NCBI taxonomy): Bacteria > Pseudomonadati > Pseudomonadota > Gammaproteobacteria > Lysobacterales > Lysobacteraceae > Stenotrophomonas > Stenotrophomonas sp. GD04024. The sequence continues at coordinate 393 of NZ_JAOEDV010000039.1, forward strand.
GCTATTCGCGCCACCTGCTGCTGCCGCAGGTGGGCGAGGCCGGCCAACGTCGCCTGCAGCAGTCGCGCGTGCTGGTGCTGGGTGCGGGCGGGTTGGGTGCGCCGGCCGGCTTCTACCTGGCTGCGGCCGGGGTAGGGCACCTGCGCTTCGCCGACCATGACCGCGTGGAGCGCAGCAACCTGCACCGGCAGATCGTGCATACCGAAGCCAGCGTCGGCCAGCTGAAGGTCGATTCCGCGCGCGAGCGGTTGCTGGCGCTGAACCCGTCGATCGAGGTGGAGGCGATACCCGAGCGCGTCACCTCCGAGAACGTGGACCGCCTGCTGGACGGCGTGGACGTGGTGCTGGACGGCTCGGACAACTTCCCGCTGCGCTACCTGCTCAACGACGCCTGCATCAAGCACGCCACGCCACTGGTGTATGCCGCCATCGAGCGCTTTGACGGCCAGGTAAGCGTGTTTGACGCCGGCCGCCAGCGCGGCGTGGCGCCGTGCTACCGCTGCCTGTTCCCCGAGCCGCCACCGCCGGAGTTCGCGCCGAACTGTTCCGAGGCGGGGGTGCTGGGCGTGCTGCCTGGGCTGGCAGGGGTGCTGCAGGCCACCGAGGTGCTGAAGCTGCTGCTGGGCATCGGTGAGCCGCTGGTCGGCCGCCTGCTGCGCTTCGATGCGCTGGGCATGCGCTTCCGCGAGACCGGCATCCGGCCGGACCCGCAGTGCCCGGTGTGTGTGCCGGGGGTGCCGTTCCCGGGGTATATCGATTACGCCGCGTTTTGCCGGGGTGGCTCTCTGTAAAGTCGAGCCATGCTCGACTGCTCCGCGCGCTGAGGCCAAAAGCAGTCGAGCATGGCTCGACTCTACAAGACATGGTTTCAGGATGATCTGAGGGGTCACTCCTCACATCGTTCCACCTCCAAGACAATCCGGCGCAACATGCGTGCTATTGCCGTCATCGGCATTGCTCTATTGTTGAACCCGATTCTGGATCTTGGGGAAAGCACCGCATGGCGGTAGAAGCAGCGACCAGCGAGCTGGTCAAGGTCGTGGCCCTGTTGGGCGCGGCGGTGGTGATGGTGCCCCTGTTCCGCCGGGCCGGCCTGGGCTCGGTGCTGGGCTACTTCGCCGCCGGCCTGGCGATCGGACCGTTCGGACTGGGCTGGTTCTCCGACCCGCAGGCGATCCTGCATACCGCCGAGCTCGGCGTGGTGATGTTCCTGTTCGTGATCGGCCTGGAAATGCGGCCCTCGCACCTGTGGAGCCTGCGCAAGGAAATCTTTGGGCTGGGCACGCTGCAGATCGTTACCTGCGCGCTGGTGCTGACCAGCATCGCCAAGCTGTTCGGCTTCCCCTGGCAGGTCGCCTTCATCGGCGCCACCGGCTTCGTGCTCACCTCCACCGCGGTGGTGATGCAGCTGCTGGCCGAGCGCGGTGACATCGCGCTGCCGTCGGGGCAGAAGATCGTTTCGATCCTGCTGTTCGAAGACCTGCTGATCGTGCCGTTGCTGGCGCTGGTGGCGTGGATGGGCCCGAGCGCGGGCAGTGCCGATGGCGAAGGCTCGCGCTGGCTGTCGGTGGCGATCGGCGTGGGCGCCATCGTCGGCCTGGTGCTGGTCGGCCGCTTCCTGCTCAACCCGCTGTTCCGCGTGCTGGCCGAATCGAAGGCGCGCGAAGTCATGACCGCTGCCGCACTGCTGGTGGTGCTGGGCGCGGCGCTGCTGATGCAGCTGTCCGGCCTGTCGATGGCGATGGGTGCGTTCCTGGCCGGCGTGCTGTTGAGCGAGTCGACCTTCCGCCACCAGATCGAGGCGGACATCGAGCCGTTCCGCGGCATCCTGCTCGGTCTGTTCTTCCTCAGCGTGGGCATGGCGCTGGACCTGAGCGTGGTGGCCGCGCACTGGCAGCTGATCCTCGGCCTGGTGCTGGCGTTGATGGCGGCCAAGGCGCTGTGCATCTACGTGGTCGCGCGCATCATGGGCAGCGACCACGCGCAGGCGCTGGACCGTGGCGTGCTGATGGCGCAGGGCGGTGAGTTCGCCTTCGTGCTGTTCTCCGCCGCCGCATCGGCCGGTGTGATCGACCTGGAGATCAATGCCAACTTCACCGCCGTGGTGGTGCTGTCGATGGCGCTGACCCCGCTGGTGGTGCTGGTCTACAAGCGCGTGGCGCCGAAGCCGACGGTGAACATGGACGGCGTGGATGAGGCCGACGGCCTGTCCGGCAGCGTGCTGCTGATCGGCTTCGGCCGTTTCGGCCAGGTCGCCAGCCAGTCGCTGCTGGCGCGCGACGTGGACGTGACCATCATCGACAACGATGTGGAGATGATCCAGAGCGCGGCGCGCTTCGGTTTCAAGATCTATTACGGCGATGGCACGCGTCTGGACGTGCTGCATGCCTCGGGTGCCGCCACCGCGCGTGCGATTGCGGTGTGCGTGGACAAGGCCGAGGCCGCCGACCGCATCGTTGAACTGGTGGCGCACGAGTTCCCGCAGGCCAAGTTGATGGTGCGCTCGTTCGACCGCGAGCATTCGCTGCGGCTGATCCACGCCGGCGTCGATTTCCAGATCCGCGAGACGTTTGAGTCGGCAGTGCTGTTCGGCCAGGCCGCACTGGTGGAACTGGGTGCGGACGAGGATGACGCGGTGGAGATTGCCGAGCAGATCCGCCGCCGCGATGCCGAGCGTTTCGAGCTGGAGATTGCTGGCGGTGGTTTGAATGCCGGCGCGCGCATGATCTACGGCAACAGCCCGCAGGGCGTACCGACGCCGACCCCGTTCACCGCACCGAAGCGCGCGAGCAAGACGCTGAACCCGCAGGACGTGCCGGAAGAGGAAGAGTAGAGCCCGGTCGTGCCGGCCACTGGCCGGCAACCTTGGAGCACCATCCGTCGGTAGTGCCGGCCGCTGGCCGGCAGATACGGAAACGTTCCGACGCCATGAGGTTGCCGGCCAGCGGCCGGCACTACCGGCAGATGCGGAAACGTTCCGACGTCATGAGGTTTCCGGCCAGCGGCCGGCACTACCGGGGCGCGGTGTCGACGCGCGGCGGTGGGCGAGGGGGCCTGAATCGGGGACAATAGCGTCCCCGCCGCCCCATGCCTGCTCCCGATGACCGATTCCGCCTCCCAGCTTCCTGCCCGCATCCTTGATGGCCGCCGTATCGCCGAGGACCTGCTCGACAGCCTGAAGGTGCGCGTCGACGCCCGCGTGGCCGCCGGTGGCAGCCGCCCGGGCCTGGCCGTGGTGCTGGTGGGCGGCGACCCGGCCTCGACCGTGTACGTGCGCAACAAGCGCCGTGCGGCCGAGAAGGTCGGCATCGAAGCGCATGACTACGATCTGCCGGCCGGCACCACCGAAGCCGAGCTGCTCGACCTGATCGACCAGCTCAACGCCGACCCGAAGATCAACGGCATCCTGATCCAGCTGCCGCTGCCGGGCATCCCCGACGCGCGCCGGCTGATCCAGCGCATCGACCCGCGCAAGGATGTGGACGGCTTCCACCCGGAAAACGTCGGCCACCTGGCCCTGCGCGAGTTCGGCCTGCGCCCGTGCACCCCGCGTGGCATCACCACGCTGCTGGGCCACACCGACCAGCCGGTGCGCGGCCGCAACGCCACCATCGTGGGCGTGAGCAACCATGTCGGCCGCCCGATGGGCCTGGAGCTGCTGATTGCCGGCTGCACCGTGACCAGCTGCCACAAGTTCACCCCCAAGGACGTTCTGGAACAGGCCGTGCGCAACGCCGACATCCTGGTGGTGGCGGTTGGCCGCCCGGGCATCGTGCCGGGCGAGTGGGTGAAGCCGGGCGCGGTGGTGATCGACGTGGGTATCAACCGGTTGGATGACGGCCGGTTGGTGGGCGATGTCGGGTTTGAAGCGGCGGCCCAGCGGGCCAGCTGGATTACCCCGGTGCCGGGTGGCGTCGGCCCGATGACCGTGGCCACGTTGATGCAGAACACCCTGGAAGCGGCCGAAGCGCTGAGCTGAATGGTAGTGCCGGCCGCTGGCCGGCAACCCGGTAAGCCGTCCGAAGGTTCATGAGGTTGCCGGCCAGCGGCCGGCACTACCTGCTTTGGTGCGGCCCCTGAATGGATCGCCGCCTGCGCGACACTGCGTCGCATCTACCCCCTGCCACAGGGCGCGAAAACAGGGTAAAATGTCGCGCTTCCCCACATCTCGGGTATGCCGATGCTGCGCATCCAGGCTGAAGCACTCACTTACGACGACGTCTCGCTCGTCCCCGCCCACTCGACCATCCTGCCCAAGGACGTCAACCTCGAAACGCGGTTGACTCGCGACCTGAAGCTGAAGCTTCCGATCCTGTCCGCAGCCATGGATACCGTCACCGAAGCCCGCCTGGCCATCGCCATGGCACAGCTCGGCGGCATGGGCATCATCCACAAGAATCTCAGCCTGGAACAGCAGGCCGCGGAAGTGGCCAAGGTCAAGAAGTTCGAGGCCGGTGTCATCCGCGACCCGATCACCGTCGGCCCGGAAACCACCATCCGCGACGTGCTGGCCCTGACCCAGGCGCACAACATCTCCGGCGTGCCGGTGGTGGGCAGCGACGGCCTGCTTGCCGGCATCGTGACCCACCGCGACATGCGCTTCGAGACCGAGCTGGACGATCCGGTCCGCCACATCATGACCAAGAAGGATCGCCTGATCACGGTCAAGGAAGGCGCCGCATCTGACGAAGTGCTGCAGCTGCTGCACCGCAACCGCATCGAAAAGGTGCTGGTGGTCAATGATTCGTTCGAACTGCGTGGCCTGATCACCGTCAAGGACATCCAGAAGAACACCGACTTCCCGAACGCTGCCAAGGATCTGTCGACCCGCCTGCTGGTCGGCGCTGCCGTCGGCGTGGGTGGCGACACCGATCGCCGCGTGGAAGCGCTGGTCGCCGCGGGCGTGGACGTGATCGTGGTCGATACCGCGCACGGCCACTCGCAGGGCGTGCTGGACCGCGTCAGCTGGGTCAAGAAGAACTTCCCGAACGTGCAGGTCATCGGTGGCAACATCTGCACCGGCGAAGCCGCACTGGCGCTGCTGGACAGCGGCGCGGACGCAGTGAAGGTCGGCATCGGCCCGGGCTCGATCTGCACCACGCGCGTCGTCGCCGGTGTCGGCGTGCCGCAGGTCACCGCCATTGATCTGGTGGCCGAAGCGCTGCAGGACCGCATCCCGCTGATCGCCGACGGTGGCATCCGCTACTCGGGCGACATCGGCAAGGCGCTGGCCGCCGGTGCTTCGACCATCATGGTTGGCGGCCTGCTGGCCGGTACCGAGGAATCGCCGGGCGAGACCGAGCTGTACCAGGGCCGTTCGTACAAGAGCTACCGCGGCATGGGTTCGCTGGCTGCCATGGAGAAGGGGTCGAAGGACCGCTACTTCCAGGACGCCGCCACCGCCGACAAGCTGGTGCCGGAAGGCATCGAAGGCCGCGTACCGTACCGCGGCCCGGTGGGCGGCATCATCCACCAGCTGATGGGCGGCCTGCGCGCCACCATGGGCTACGTGGGCTGCGCCACCATCGAAGACATGCGCAGCAAGCCCAAGTTCGTGAAGATCAGCGGCGCCGGCCAGCGTGAGAGCCACGTCCACGACGTGACGATCACCAAAGAGCCGCCGAACTACCGCGCCTGACGCGGGCCGGGCAAAGAGGAACGAGGAAGCTGATTCCCGTTCCTCTTTTTCCATCTGCTGCTGCAAATCTGATTTCGTTTTCCCTACTGCATTGCCAGGGCGCCATGACCAACATCCATAACGACAAGATCCTGATCCTCGATTTCGGCGCGCAGTACACGCAGCTGATTGCCCGCCGCATCCGCGAGCTGGGCGTCTACTGCGAAATCTGGGCGTGGGACCACAACCCGGCCGAGATCGCGGCGTTCGGCGCCAAGGGCATCATCCTGTCCGGTGGCCCGGAATCGACCACGCTGCCGGGCGCCCCGGCCGCGCCGCAGGAAGTGTTCGACAGCGGCCTGCCGATCTTCGGCATCTGCTACGGCATGCAGACCCTGGCCGCGCAGCTGGGCGGTGCCACCGAAGCCGCTGATCAGCGCGAGTTCGGCCACGCCGAAGTGAACGTCATCAACCCCGATGCACTGTTCAAGGGCCTGAGCGACCACGGCGGCGAGCCGAAGCTGAATGTCTGGATGAGCCACGGCGACCACGTCTCCGTTGCACCGCCGGGCTTCACCATCACCGCCACCACAGACCGCATTCCGGTGGCCGCCATGGCCAACGAAGAAAAGCGCTGGTACGGCGTGCAGTTCCACCCGGAAGTGACCCACACCCTGCAGGGCCAGGCGCTGCTGCGCCGCTTCGTGGTGGACGTGTGCGGCTGCCAGACCCTGTGGACCGCCGCCAACATCATCGACGACCAGATCGCCCGCGTGCGCGAACAGGTGGGCGATGACGAAGTGATCCTGGGCCTGTCCGGCGGCGTCGATTCGTCCGTGGTGGCCGCGCTGCTGCACAAGGCCATCGGCGAGAAGCTGACCTGCGTGTTCGTGGATACCGGCCTGCTGCGCTGGCAGGAAGGCGACCAGGTGATGGCGATGTTTGCCGAGCACATGGGCGTGAAGGTCGTTCGCGTGAACGCCGCCGACCGTTACTTCGCCGCACTGGAAGGCGTGAGCGACCCGGAAGCCAAGCGCAAGATCATCGGCAACCTGTTCGTTGAGATCTTCGACGAAGAGTCGAACAAGCTGAAGAACGCCAAGTGGCTGGCGCAGGGCACCATCTACCCGGACGTGATCGAGTCGGCCGGCAGCAAGACCGGCAAGGCGCATGTGATCAAGAGCCACCACAACGTGGGCGGCCTGCCAGAGCACATGAAGCTGGGCCTGGTGGAGCCGCTGCGCGAGCTGTTCAAGGACGAAGTGCGCCGTTTGGGCGTCGAACTTGGCCTGCCGCGCACCATGGTCTACCGCCATCCGTTCCCGGGCCCGGGCCTGGGCGTGCGCATTCTGGGCGAAGTGAAGCGCGAATACGCCGAGCTGCTGGCCAAGGCCGATGCCATCTTCATTGATGAGCTGCGCAAGGCGGACCTGTACGACAAGACCAGCCAGGCGTTTGCCGTGTTCCTGCCGGTGAAGTCGGTGGGCGTGGTGGGCGATGCGCGCGCTTATGAGTGGGTGATTGCGCTGCGTGCGGTTGAGACGATCGATTTCATGACCGCGCACTGGGCGCATCTGCCGTATGAGTTCCTGGGGACGGTGAGCAACAGGATCATCAATGAGTTGCGGGGGGTGTCGCGGGTTGTCTATGACATCTCGGGGAAGCCGCCGGCTACTATTGAGTGGGAATGAGTTGAAAGAACAAGGGCGCCGAGAGGCGCCCTTTTCTTTTTAATATACTGAGAGCTTGCGATGTTTGGTGAAAATTTGCACACTGCTTGGAGCCTATGCAAATGATGAGTCAATAGCGAATTGGTCAGGCTCGCCACTAAATTTCGCTTCTAGATTTGCTCGTGTAGCCGAATTGCGATGGGTATTTTACTTTTTTAAATTGATGATACTCAATTTAGGAGCATAGGATGGCTTGGCAGAACCTCTCGCAGATAGAGTCTTGCAGATTCGTTTGTGGATACTGTGGCTACAATGTCGCCAACGATCGTGGGTACTATTCAAGTGGTGACAATGGACGGATATATATCTGTCCGAGCTGTGAAAAGCCAACCTGCTTTGATCACCACGGAATACAGACGCCAGGGGTTGCATACGGCAATCCAGTTGATCACTTACCTGATTCCGTCAATCAGCTCTATCGAGAAGCACGAAGCTGTTGCAGTGTTGCTGCCTATACTTCGTGCGTTCTGGCCTGCCGAAAAATTTTAATGAGTATTGCAGTAGAGCAGGGTGCGAAGGAAGGGCTGACTTTTGTTGCTTACATAGACTTCCTTGCGGAGAGCGGATTCATTCCGCCGAACGGGAGAGGGTGGGTTGATCATATTCGCAAGCGAGGAAATGAAGCCACGCACGAGATTGCGTTGATGTCAAAGTCGGACGCTCAAGAGCTTGTCTCGTTTGTCGAGATGCTTCTGAAGTTCATCTTTGAGTTTCCCGCAAGAGTTCCTGTCTCTTGATAAGCACAAGCCTCTGTAAATAGGATTACTAAATTTGGAAGGAGGAGCAAATGCCGTATGAGCTTAAGGATCGACTTGTGGTAGGTGTGGCATCAAGTGCTATGTTTGACCTTGGTGACTCCGATAAAATATTCCGGACTCAGGGCGAGCAAAAATATCGTGAATACCAAGAGGTTAACAAGGATGAGCCGCTTGCCGAAGGTATTGCATTCTCATTTATAAAGCGCCTTCTTTCATTGAATGACTTGAGTGCGAGTGATGAAGGGCCCTTGATTGAAGTTGTCCTTCTTTCGCGGAACGACCCTGACACCGGTCTCCGGGTGATGAACTCCATAAAGCATCATGGACTCGGCATTACGCGAGCCATCTTCCAACAGGGGCTTTCCCCGTACGATTACATACCTGCGCTGAGCATTTCTCTATTCTTGTCATCAAACAAGAGTGACGTGCTTGAGGCAATAGCAAAGGGATTTCCGGCTGGGTATGTGATGGATTCTAAAAAGATCGATGATCCTGAAGATCAGACACTCCGGATCGCATTTGATTTTGATGGCGTCCTGGCAGATGACGGTGCTGAGACCGTAATGCAGGAAACTAAAGATGTTTCCGTGTTCCACGCTCATGAAACATTGAACGTGATGGAACCGTTGGGTGGTGGTCCGCTAAAGGAATTCTTGATGAAGGTGTCCAGAATCCAGAGGGCCGAGGAGGCTAAGAGGAAGCTCGACATTAACTACAAGAATCGCCTCAGGGTGTCAATTGTTACCGCTCGAAATGCGCCGTCCCACGAGCGCGCGATAAATACCTTGAAGAGTTGGGGAGTCATGGCTAATGATGCATTTTTTCTTGGCGGGGTTGAAAAGAAGCTTGTTCTTAATGTAATGAGGCCGCACATATTCTTCGACGACCAGTCAGGACATTTGGCTTCGGCTAGCGAAGTCGCTCCATCTGTTCATGTTCCGTTTGGAATAGCTAACAGAGCTTGATTGCGGTTTATCGGTGATTTTCTAGTGTAGGAGGCTATCGAATCTATTCCGATTTCACTGGGAGGTTTTTGACTCTTGCTTGGCTTCCCCGCAAACTAGTTTAGCCAACCTTGGTCAGGCGAAGAATAGCCATTCAATCACGCTGTCGTCTAAGTTTCGGTTGGGTGGGGTAACCGATTTGCAGCGGGCTGCGGGCAACGTTCCCACTAATGTTAGGTGTCCATGTTTAGCCGCAATCGAACGTAGAATGGCTAGGGGTTGGGTGAATAACTGGCGGCGCGGGAGATTAGAGCATGCGCTGAAGGTAGAGGTCGAATTGGTTACAAAAGTGAGGGCTCGTCTGTGCTCTCCGCTAGAGTGGTTAAGATGTGAAGGTAATCACAAGTGGAGGAGAGTTCTCCAGCAAGCGGGGAGTTCTCCGTCGGAGTTTTTCCAAACCTTGATTCTTTCGCACGCCCCTTAGCCGTCAGGCAATGCATCCGCGCCGGAGCGGATTTACTCGATGTGGCGGCGCACTAGGCTGACGACGAGCGCGCTGGACAGCACGATTCCACACAGCCCCTCAAGCACCGCGAGGAATCGCGCAAAACCGATTGGCGTGATGTCTCCGTATCCGATTGTCGTGAAGGTCAGGCCCGAGAAATAGAGGGCGTCCAAGAAAGTTTCAACATCCTTCCCATCGCACTTCAGCTCGCCAAATAGGAACGCGAAGGAAAACAGGATGATCGTGGCTGCGGCTAATCCTACGATACGCATGGGTTTGACCAATGCTCCGGTCACAAGGATCAACCCTGTGCTCAGGTGGCCGGGACTCTCGGCGAGCGCACGCAGGTATTTCTGCTCCGCCGCATGCCTTCGGCTGAAGCGGTCCTCGGAATGTTCCTGCAGGAAATCCAAGGTCTCTGAAATCCGCCGAATATCCTCCGTGCGGCTGATCTTCTTTGCCACTTCATCAAACGATTCTCGCGGAGGAGCGCTGAATGGTCTGAATGCAGCGGAGCCTTGGCGCAGCCACGCCCATGGCTTAGCCAGGTTGAAGGACGAAGGAAAGTTCACTTGCCCGGGGGGGAAATGAACTGACTTGAACTTGCCATCGGTGACCTCCAGTGTGCCGAGTTGGTTGTGCCGCACTGACAGGGTATTACAAGTGAGTCGCGTCAGCTGCGTGGAAGCGAAGGCAGACCCGCTCAAGTGCAATTCATCGCACTGAAAATTGTCCAGTCGGAGCAGGGACGAGCGAACGCCCGTCAGCGTTAGAGGGGACAGCACGAGCCCATCGCCATAAACGGTTAGTCTGCCTCCGACGACCACAGTGTCCAGGGTTAGACTGAAGGGGCTGCCGGTCTTGTTTCCGATGATTAGCGACCCCATGAACGCGCAGTCCCTGATGACGATGTTGAGGCTGTTCTGGAGTACCACCTCGTCGCAGTCAATGATTACTTCTCGAATCTTGAACTCAGACTTGTGCCATCGGTTTTCATCGTCCAGCTTAAGATCTTTCGCGGTAATAACTTGGAACTCGGCGTCGTTGTGTTTGATGACAGAGCGCCCGCCGATCCAGTCGCGAAGGCTCTGCTGGTCTTGAATTCTGTTGTTGCGTAGCAGATCCAGCAGGTGGCCCATCTGCTTCTGGCGGCTCGGACGAGTGCCGTCACCATTTTCGAAATATTGAAGTTTCATTAAACCTATCATCCATTGAAGTGCGCTGAATTGCTCTTGGTCGATCGCCTGGCATCGGAACAATTATCCTAACGACGACCCTCTGCTCTAGGTGAATAGTGGTGTGTTTTGTTTGGGGCGCTTGGTTTAAGCCGAGTGGCTATCGCAGTGGCTTGTCAGGCGAGTTGCTGCAAGTAGCTGTGGGGGAGGCTGAATGGTCAGGGCTTCGGCCTGACCCTAAGCGCGCATTGTTCGAACACGGCCGTCGGTGCCAAATCTTTGACCCGACGCTCAAGATCTTGGCGTGCTGCGGACGGCATCGCCGCCCCGGTTGTAATCACCAGCTCCTCAAACGCGTCTTCTGCGAGCGGCACATCGATGTAGTGTACGTCCGTACTGTGGTCAATAAACCCTGTGGAAGCGCCGGCCTCGATGCCGTCTAGTAGGGCGGCGAGGTAACCGCTTGGATCCGCGGCGTAAACCATCGCAGGTCCCTTCATCGCGCTGATTACGAACCTGTGTTCAGCCTGATCCGCCCAAGCGATGCCCTTGACTCGTGCCACGTACGTCGCATCACCTTCAAGATTCAGGCCTCCATCGGTCAGTTGCACCCTGCGTTTGACCTCGCCGAGCGGATCGGTGGAGTAAAGGACATCGGAACCGAACGTCGTCTTTATTTCTGAACCCAACGGCACGATCAAGTAGCCGTTCCCGAACATCGTCTTCTCTGCGTACGGAGCGTAAACGTCCCGTATGCGTAACCCCACCATTCGAGGTGAGCCGTCTTCTTTGATTTGGTCCGTTGGACGGGACACGTCCACGCTCAGTTTCGACCAAGGAAATCGAACACTGGGCAACGAAAGTCGCACGCCACGGTCAGCGTCCCCATACCTTGCCCACATGCCTGCCTCGCCATGGGTGCCGCGCGACCATGAACTGACGAAAAAATTGCGCTGGTCAAGTAAAGCCATGCGAAATGGAACTTCAGACGCGTCGTCCAGCAGATCACAGCGAGTGAAGCGCAAGGACCGATTAGCTAGGATCAGCGGAAGCGTGGCGGCATTGGTGTAGTGGTGGAGGGTCATGGAGGGTGGTCGTTATATGAGTAGGTTAAGAGCAAGAGCGCGAGCGTACGGTTCAACCATGACACGATCTGCATGGCTTTTGTAAGGTCGACGGATAGGAAAGATACGGTAATCCTTTGCATTGGACGATTCGCGGCGATTGGCAGCCCTTCATAACTAGCCACTGCCTTGCAGCCGAGTACTCAGCAACATATGGATAGGTTCGGATGTCGGCGAGCGTCAGACCTTGCTGCGCCCGTCCGCCGCCAATCAGGTTTGGTCGAGGGATTTCGTGCTTGATCGCGCCGCGGAAGACCGAGTAATCAAGTGCCTGACCATCGTTGACGACGCCACCCAGTAGGCCCTGACCATCGATGTGGAACGGGCCATTTTCGGGCGGGGGGGGTGCCAGGGTGTGCTGGACAGATTGGTCGTTCAGCGCGGTTTGCCGCAAGTGAACAGGACAGACAACGACAAGGATTCTTGCGGCAAAGCGATAGTGGTGTGGTCTCACGAGAGGCGAATTGCCCTGCGCCCGATCGAGCCGAGCAAGCCGAACCAATACGCTTACGTTGAGTCCTTCAACGGGCGGCCGCGCGATGAATGTCTGAACGAGAACTGGTTCCCGACGTTGCTCCATGTCAGGATCAGCATCGAGAGCTGGCGACGTGACTACAACGAGAAAGGCCCAAACGATCACTCGGCGGGCTGACGCCCGCCCAGTACGCCGCGCAGTTGGCGGGCAAGAGGGATAACATCAGCACGGACTCTAAACCCGCCCACTACTCAGGACCGGGGGGGCTTCGCCCCCAGAATATGAGTCATACTCACATTCTGAAGCTCAATCGGGGGCCTGCTTTGTCCACGCGTTGGCAAACTAGCGCTTCTTCGATTAGGTGTTAGGGTGCATGCGCAACTAGAACAAGGGGAAGTCAGTGTCAATTATCAAAGAAGAGTATCGAGATCTCCCGCCAAAGGGCGACAAGCTCTGCGATGTCGTTGTCCTCGCACAGGCATGGAAGAAGTCGCATACTTACATTCGCCGCCACAACTGGTATGCGGATGTTTTGGAGTTGGATGCTTCAACCATCGATCTGGAAAATCAGCTAAAGCAATGGGCAGCTCAAGTTTGTCAAGCCGATTTCCGACCGAAGGATCTGCAGCTCGTTCCCGCGCCCAAGAATACACGTTGGTGCTTTGCCCCGGCTCCTACGATTACTTCGCTCGAGCAGTTGTTGGAGCTTAGCCCCAACGACCTAGGCGAAGAGCCCACCTTCGAGGATTGGACGCCTTGCCAGCCAAGCCGCAGAGAAATGCCTGGTGTGCAGGCAGAACAAGAACAGCCACGTCTGAAGCTGCGACCGCTTGCCCACCTGTCTATTCGTGACCAAACTTTAGCGACAGCGGTAATGATGTGCTTGGCGGAAGCCGTGGAGTCCGCGCAGGGGGATACGATGTGCGCAGATGTGGGGGAAATGCGCGAAAGCGGGGTGGTGAGCTATGGCAATCGGCTGCATTGCACATGGGGCGCCAATGCTGGTGTCCGCCCTCGAGCCAAGTTCTCCTGGGGAAACAGCAGAACATATCGCCAGTACTTCCAAGATTATCGGGCGTTTCTTGCACGCCCTCGCCGCGTATGCGCGGATTTGTCGCAGCAGTTGCGGCCACGACGAGAGTTGTTCGTGGTGTCTTTGGATATAAAGTCGTTCTTTGATCATGTGGATCGCGATGCCTTGATTGCGGAGCTGAAGATTTTTGAGCAAGAGCACCAGACGGAGTACGGGCTTCCCGATATGGCGGCGGCAGACCCGAAATTCTGGGAGCGCGTTGCGCAAATTTTCTCGTGGAAGTGGCGCGCTGGTGATCAGCAAGAGGCTGCGCTGATTCATGGCGAAGAGCATCAAGAACTTGAACTTGGTTTGCCGCAAGGACTCGTCGCCTCGGGGTTTCTTGCAAACGCCTATTTGATTCGTTTCGACCGCGAGATGCAGAAGTCTGCAGCCGATGGGGCCACGATTAGCGAAGACGTCAAATTGCTGGACTACTGCAGATACGTTGATGACATGCGTCTGGTTGTCGAGGCCAAGAGTGCGGCTGGTGGGCTTGGTCAGGCCTCATTGTTGGAGTATGTCAAAAGTTACGTCACCGCAATGCTGAAGGAGCATTGCGAGCGCATCGGTGCGCGGAGATCACTTGAACTGTCTGGAGAAAAGTGCGCGGTCAGCTCATATCGAGCAATTTCGGCGCAGAGTCACGTGTCTGCTTTAATGGAGATGCTTAACGCAGAACTAAGTGGTACCTTCGATCTGGACTCTCTTGCTCAGGCGGCAGGCGGTCTTGATGGCCTACTTTGGGTATCTGAGCAGATTGAAAGCGTTGCTGACCCGGTGCCATCTAGATTGGGATTGGCTACGGTTGCGGTTCCCAACACTGATGTGAGGGACGACACCGTGAAGCGGTTCGTCGCGACACGTATCGCACAGTTGATGCGGCATCGATTGGCGATGACAGACCTCGAAAGTCCGGCTGGTTCGTCTGAAGCGATTGGCGATCACGTGACACAGGGATTGGTACTGTCACATGAGTTCGAGTCCACGGCACGCAAGCTCATCAAGTGTTGGGCCGAGAATCCTGCCTTGGTCTTGTTGCTGCGGTGTGGCTTGGATCTTTTCCCTCACCCCCGCCTGTTAAGTCCAGTCACCGAGGCACTCAGCATCAAGCTTTTCGACGTGAAGGCGGATCTGGACGTAGAAAAGCGCAGGCAAGTGCGCGTATCAGAATATGTTCTGGCAGACCTATTGCGGGCAGGAGCGGTAGAGACGGGATTTCGTGATCCGGAAGAGTACCCTCAAGGCGTCGATATTCAAGGCTACCGCGAGGACCTCGGCGGAATCGCGCGTCGAATTTTGACTGAAAGGATTCTATCGCCGTGGTATCTCCGTCAGCAGGCCCGACTCTATCTGGCCTCTATCGGTGATTCGTCACTCGCTATGGTGGTCGAAGCTGCCCCCGAGGTACATACGTACGCTGCATTGCAACGCGTGGCGCTGTTTGAACCCATGTGGGGCGAAGCTCTTAGGGATGTCATTCCGCTAGCCATTGTAGCGCAGCAATTGCAGCCAAACGTACGTCGCTTCGGAGTGTGGCTGTCTGATGGGTTGCGGCGCACAGAAGACGAAGGGGTCCGAGGGGCTGTTGTGCAATCTGTGGCGCTGAGTCGTCCGGACTTGTTGATGGCCGCGCTAAATGGGCGACGGACAACGAACTGGCGCCAATTCGTGCCGGCCTCGTTGGTCCAAGCCAGTAAGCGACCGAGCAACTCTCGGAGGCGTCCGGCCAAATTGAAGGCTGTTCAGCCCCTCCTGCAAATCATCAACGAGCCCAACAACCCTTTCGACCAGGAAAATTCTCTGCTCATGCTCGCTGATGCGCTACTTCGACATCAGGGGGTGGAAGAGCAGTTGTCTGCGGGCAAGAGCTCCGTCGACATCATGCTTCGATGCGAGGATTGGCAAAGGCTATCGGAGTTGCCTGAGCAGTCAGGCTTTCTGCGTGTGGAGTCAATTGAAGGCGGCGATGCAACTAACCCGCTGTACGAGAGTCCTCCCTGGGTAGTACCCGAAAAGGCTTGGCTCTACGGACTGGGGCGCGTCCTGCGTTCGGCACTCACTGGAGAGTTTGACTTCACGAGCCGTCGGTACCTTGTCACCGAGGAGGTGGGTCAGTACAGCGGCCTCCGCAGTACTTGGTTCAAACGTCGTTTCGGCCTTCTAAACTCCGGACGTGGGTTGCTAGACGAGCCTGGCCCAGTGTCGCCTTGGCTTTCCAGTCTGCTTTCGACGCTCCTTCAATGGCCGGGAGTTGAATTTCGAGCAAACTCGGCGTCGGCGGCAGGTGATGTACGGACAGCTGCCGAACTGCTCGCGCTTGTTCATGAGCGCATCGCGTCGCAGCGTAGATTGTTTGGTCCCAGAAGCAAGGCGCCTATGTACGTGGTGCCTGTTGATGACCATGAACCCTTGCAGGATCGGCCGCTGCGCGTCGCCATCGTTCAGCCTATGCGCCCGCGGAGAGAAGAGTTTGATGACAAGGATCCAACGCATTGGATGCCGGGAACCTTGGCAGAACATCGCCGCCATCTCGCAGAAATCTGTAGGTTGACTCATCAGAAGCTCAAGACCTGGTCATCGGCAAGCTCTGCGGCAATATCCGATAAGAGCGATGACCCGCTAGTCGATGTCATTCTGTTCCCGGAGCTGGCCGTGCATCCGGAGCACGTCTTCTTGCTGAGACGGCTATCAGATAAGGTCCGAGCCAATATTTTCACCGGCTTAACATTCCTTCATTCACACAAGGCTGGCGGCATCGTCAATCAAGGCCTGTGGCTGATTCGAACCGAGTCGCCGGGCCACGGACGCGCATTCCAATATGCTTGGCAAGGCAAGCAGCATCCGATGAAGGATGAGGTGAAGATGGGGGTGAAGGGCCACCGGCCACATGTGACCTTGGTCGAGTTGCCGATTGGGTCCAAGACCCGTACGCGCATTGCAGCAGCCATTTGCTACGACGCTACGGACTTGGACCTTGTGGCCGACCTTCGTGATAGGTCGGATATGTTCTTGGTCGCGGCGCTGAATCAAGATGTGCAGACCTTCGATAATATGGTGGCTGCGTTGCATTTCCACATGTACCAACCGGTTGTCCTGGCCAACTCGGGCGAGTTTGGCGGGTCGACGGCACAGGTGCCGCTACCCAAGCACGAGCGTCTCATTGCACACGTCCATGGAAATCAGCAGGTCGCCGTCAGCGTGTTTGAAGTGGACCCTTCTCTCTTCAAATCCACAGCTTCAGCCAAGGCTCCAAAAGCTCTAAAGACGCCGCCGGCTGGATACAAGGGGCGTACCCATTGACTGAATGAAATCGAGAAGGTGAAGTCCGTACCTAGTATGGACTTCACTAGCGACGCGTGCAGAACTCCGTAAAAGGTGTCCGCGATACGGCTGCGGCAGTGGAAGCTGAGACTGGATCGAAAATTTGCTTGTGTGGATTTCGCGATAGACGGGAATTTGAATCGTCGCCATTTTTTCAGACGGACATTACTCCGGGACACGTCGGCTCTTGGCCGGAAGCGGACACTGGGTTGTTAGCAGGCATCTGCGCTGCCAAGGGAAATCACTCCGGCCTTACCTCCCGACAAGCCCACTCAATCAACCCCCGGCAAGCCAGAAACAACCCATCCACAACCCCCTCATCCAAATGCCGCTCCGGCTCCGCTGCTACCCGGCAGCGGTCCGCCGCGTGCAGCAGCTCCAGCACCGTCAGCGCGCCCACCATCGCGCGCTCGCTCCGTGCCAAGCTCACGCGGCGGCCAGGTGATACATCGTTCTCCGGCCAAGGGTGCCCATCAGCCCCCTCGCAGCCGCGCATGCGCTTGAGGATGCCAAGCAGGGAGTTCAGGTCGGGCAGGGGAGTGTCGTCGTTGATGGGCTCAACAACGGTGTACGAAGAAAAGGTGTCGGACTTTTTCATGGCGTCGGCTTCCGTGGCTGTACTTAACAGCGCCACCGTGAAGAAGGTGGCGGACGATGCGTGGCTGCAAACCGGGACGAAGTAGTGCCATTACCGGTGGGTCCGAAAACCCCCACGCACCGCCCGCCATACAGGCCGACGGATTGCCCGCCGGCACCGCTTGGGGACGGTGCCGACGGACAAGCGCAAACAACTGGCACAACAATCGTCGCGGGTTTGCAGACCCGGAGCCACCCGTTGTCGGTGGCGCGCCATGGTGTTTACGCTGTCGCTCCGAATACCAATTGAAATTCGCGAAGAGATCGCAGAATTCGAGAGCGGAAAACTATTGTGGCACGCACTATTCGTGCCGTAGGCCTCACGATCCGACGCATTCGCGCAGACGCGTTGCTGATCGCGAACAAGAGCGTCGTAATCGCCCGTGCCTTCAGGGGATAGCGAGACAGCCGCCTTTACAACAATTCGTATTCCGAACCGGGCCGCAGCACCGCGCGATCAGTCAGACAGGCCGAAAAGCGGTCCAAAGCCGACACCGCGGGAAGACAGCAGAAACTCAACGCACGCCGTCCTCAACCAGCGCCGTATTCCCCACCAGCAACTCAATCATCGCCCGCGCCGCCGCGGACTGCCGCCGATGTGGCGCATAGATCACCGAGAACGGCCGCGATCTTCCCCGCAGCTGCGGCAGCACCTCGACCAGCTGCCCACGCTGCAACCGCTCGCGCACGATGAACGCAAGGCTCTGGCAAATGCCGATGCCCTGTTCGGCCAGCGACACCACGCCCAGCACATCGTCGGAGGTCTCGATGGACGAACGCGGCAGCCAGTCCACGTCGCGCCCACCGTCGCGGAAGATCCAAGGCGCCAACCGCCCGGTGCGCGGCATCACGAACGGCAGGCACAGGTGCTGCTGCAGGTTGTCCAGCGTCTGCGGCGTACCCCGGCGCTGCAGGTAGTCCGGCGACTCCACCAGCACCAAAGGCGCATCCTCCAGCTTCCGCCCCACCAGCCCGCTGTCCGGCAGCTGGCCCAGGCGGATGGCGAGGTCGAAGCCTTCGGCCACCAGGTCCACGTTGCGGTTGGTGATGTTCAGTTCCACCTGCACCTGCGGGTACTGCTGCGCAAAGCGCGCCAGCACGGGCGGCAGCCGGTAGTGGCCATACGTGGTGGGCACGCTCAGGCGCACGCGGCCGGCCAGCGCACCGTCCTGGGCCAGTACGTCGCGCTCGGCGTCGTCCAGCAGGCCGAAGGCCGTGCGCACCTGTTCCAGATAGAGCCGCCCGGCGTCGGTCAGGCCCACGCGGCGGGTGGTCCGCTGCAGCAGCTGCCGGCCAAGCCGCGCTTCCAGCCGGGTGACCGCGCGGCTCAGCACCGAGGGTGTGGTGGACAGCGCCACCGCGCCGGCCGTGAACGAGCCGTGCTCGACCACCGCCAGGAACACCTCCACATCGCCCAGGTAGTCGAACTTGCGGCTCATTTGGCTCTCCGGGGAACAGATGTTTTGCGATGAGGCCAATTTATCGCCGCTGGAACGATGAATAAAGTGGCCGCCATTCCCCAATAGGACTTCCCCATGAACCTGATGACCCGACTGGCCGCAGCGCTGGCCCTGACCTTGGCCGCGACCGGTGCGCAGGCCGCCAACGTGCTGGTGGTGCTGTCCGACGAAAACCACCTGGACCTGAAAGACGGCAAGGTGCTGTCCACCGGCTTCTATCTCAACGAGCTGATGCAGCCGGTCAAGCTGCTGCTGGACGCGGGCCACGAGGTGACCTTCGCCACGCCGCAGGGGCGGGCGCCGACGGTGGATGCGTCCTCGGTGGCGCCGGCGTACTTCGGCAACGATGCGGCGCAGCTGACGCTGCACAAGGAGCTGCTGGAGAAGCTGGCGCTGACCTCGCCGACGGCCTCCCCGGTGGTCAGCCTGGCGCGCATCGAGCAGCAGGGCTACGCGCGGTTCGATGCGGTCTACATTCCCGGTGGCCACGCACCCATGCAGGACCTGCTGAAGAGCCCGGCGCTGGGCCGGTTGCTGGCCGACTTCCACCAGCGCAACAAAACCACCGCGCTGGTCTGCCACGGGCCGATCGCGCTGCTGTCCACGCTGCCGGATGCGGCGGGTTTCGTGGCAAAGCTGGAAGCGGGTGCGATGCCGGCTACGCCGAAGTGGATCTACAGCGGCTACCAGATGACGGTGATCAGCAACCAGGAAGAGGAGCAGGCCAAGCCGCTGCTGGGCGGCGGTGAGATGAAGTTCTACCCGCAGACCGCGTTGCAACGGGCGGGTGCGCGGTTCAGCAGCAATGCCACGCCGTGGACGGGGCATGTGGTGGTGGATCGTGAGCTGATTACAGGGCAGAACCCGGCTTCGGCGCTGGAGGTGGGGCAGCGGTTGGTGGAGCGGTTGAAGTAGACCCGTTCGCTCCAAGCGCTGTTTTGACGAAGAGCTTCACTAGCGGCTTTTCAGTGGGTCATGACATCGCCGAACGATTCAAAGCCGCACACCCAACGCATCTAGTGTAGGCGTAGTCATCGTCCCCGTAGCACGAATGCCGTGCGCCAACTGGAACATGCGAAGTGCCGACTGTGTCTCCGGCGTCAGTGTTCCGTCAATGGCGCCCGGGTCGTAGCCCTTCGAATAAAGTGCGGCTTGCACACGCATGATCAGCTGCTTGAGCGCATCGGCATCGCGCCCCTCAGAAATCGGCTTGGCTGAGGAGCCGTGATCCACTGTCAGATTGTTGGTTGTAGCAGCCTTGGTCCGGCTCGCGGGCTGAAGGCTTTGCCCCTGATAGGTACCTGTGCCGCTTCCACTTCCACCGCTGCTTCTCGAATTGGCAGGTGCTGTGTAGGTGCTGGGTGGAGGTGTATAGGTCGCTGGTGGTGGGGAGTAGGAGCGATATGAACTGCCAGACCCGGAGGAATGGGAGCGGTGGGAGCTATGCGATCGATGTGAGCTGTGGCTGCGGTGCCCGGCGTACAGATTGTGGCGCCCTGCATTGAGCGAGGTGCTGAGTACGGTTGCGTACTTGCCATCCATCTCCGAAAGTCTGGACAGGTCGGATTGACCCTTGGGTGGCTCGGTGCCAAGTGCCCCCAGCGTGGCGGCGCTGACAATCATCAATGCATTGGACATGATCAGATTTCCAGTACAGGGGAGATCGCCCGACTGGTCCAGGCGGGGGTGATCCAGGAAAAGAATCCGCCGCATCGTGATCGTACGGCGCACGTGTCACAGGCGGGAAGGTAGTCATTCTTCCATGGAGAGATGCTCTGGACCGCATAAGGCCAAAGCGAGCGGTCCAGTGCGCAAAGAGGCAGGTTGTAGAGCGAAACCGGGATGCCCGCTTCTGCGAGAGTCTCAACCGCTTCAGTCAGGGTGTGGGCATAGTCAATGGGGTCTGCCCATAGATCAGCCTGGTGTGCTTTGGCAAAGCCAATCGGCTCAATGCCCATGAGTGCGACATGCTCGACGAATGGCAGGTTTCGCCAGATGTAGCGGGCAAGCTGCACCAGTCGCTCGACGGTAGGCCGAACCAGAACGACTCGGATTTCCACCCGTTGGCGCGCTGCATCCAGTGCGTACAGGCCGCGTAGTGTCTGGGAGAACGCACCTTCGCTTTGCACGACGTAATCGTGAAGGGCGTAATGGTCCCCATAGAGCGGTACCCCCCAGCTCAGATTCGGATGGAGGTCCGCAAACCGGCTGTGTAGCTCAGGATCGCGCAACCGTCCATTGGAAAGGATATGGATGTGGGTATTCGGTAGTTTCTCAGCGCACTCGCGTACGATGTCGACCAACCCGCTGCCCAGCAATGTAGGTTCGCCGCCACTGATCGCCAGTGATGGCTCTGCGACATCGATCAGGTCGATCAAATCGAGGAGATGATGTACACGCCAGTCGTCCTCCACCTCGCGCGGGGGCTGTGAACACATCAGGCAGTAGCTGTTGCAGCGTTCGGTGGCAAACAGAACGTTGCCGGTATCCCCGCGCCGATAGCGGATGGCTACCTTGCGTTGAAGGGGATTGAGCTCGACGACATCACCGGACTTGCAGAGGGCTGACGGGCCATCCAGGCGCACGTGTGGAATATCGTCAGGAACGTCGAAGCCTTGCGGCGTGAGGACAGCTCCCCAAGGGAGGCGCAACAACGCATCGCTGAGCTGTTCGGGTGCCACCTCCCTGACATCCAGCGCCATTCGCTGCAGGGACAGGGAGGCTTGGGGGAAGTCGCCAAGACCGACCACCTTCAGCAAAGATGCCTTCGCCGATGGCGACAGAACCGCTTTGGTTTCAAGCGGCAGCATCAATGAGATCCTCAGTGATCGCTTTCGGAACAGCCCAGGAACGCATCATCCGACGGCCCACTAGATCTTCCCGCTCATAGCGTTCCAGCAGGAAATCGAATAGCCCCATGTTCCGGGCGCAGAAATCGCTGCTCGGTCGGTGACCAATCGGGTCACCCTGGCGTGCGTAGTGCTCGATCGGGTCAGCACCGCACAGTGGCACGAACGCGCAGTCAGCACAGGTCGGAAGCGCCTCAGCCACGCCCGCTTCAAGCAGTCGGGTCATGGCAGGGGAGCCAAGCCAGTGCGCTACCGGTTGCGAAACATCGCCCAACGCGAATGTGTCATCTCCCATGGCCGCCAGCATCCGCGCCTCGTCAGACGGATAGACGCGCCCGTCATGGTCATAGATCACCGCACCAAGACCCGCGCCTGAAGGGGAGCGAAGATCAACGTAGCCATGCCCGAATGAGGTGAAAAGCTGGGAGAGCAGCAAAGATGCGTAGGACTCCTCCATGGCGTAGCCAGAACGATTGACCACCATCAGATGCGCGAAGGCACGCCGGTAAAAGGCGAGGAAATCCGCCGTCGAATAGCCTGTGCGGTGGGCAGTCCTGTTGGCGAATCCATAGGGACTCAGAGGCCGCAGCGAGATGCTGTGGAAACCAAGCTTCTGGTATTCGTCAATGATGGCTTCGGGCACCTCAAGGCTGCGCCGGGTCAGCGTCGTCAGCGCCGACACGCCGTCATCACCCAGCCAGCGGCGTCCGAGCTCTATGCCTTCCACGGTCCGCCGATAGCTGTCGCGGCCCGGGCGGGGGCGGTTGGCATTGTGGAGCGATTCGGGGCCGTCGAGCGATGTCGATAGCTTGAAGCGATGCTCAGCGAGGAATGCCAGTTGGGCTTCAGTGAGGTCGTGCAGAGTGGATGCAAGAACAAAACGAAGGTTACGGCCAGCAGAGCGATTACGCTCGACAATGCGCCGGGTAATGGCCATGACCTGCTCGAAGTTGAGCAGTGGCTCGCCTCCTTGGAACTCGATTGTCAGTTCTTGGCTTGGCCACTCAAACAGCCGCTCTACCGCCTGTTCGGCGTGCGAGCCGGCCATGTCGAAGGCTGTGGCTGTTGTCTCCTGGCGCGACACCTGGCAGTAGCTGCAGGTGTGGTGGCATCGAAGCGAGACCACAAAGATGTGCAGCGCCGGCCCGCCCAGGATATAGGACTTGCGGCTGCGAATCTGGCTCAGCAACGGGGACAGGCTGCTGCGTTCTGTGCCCGCCACTGCCAGGTGGCGGGCCTCCAGGTCGGCAAAGAGTGCCGAATTGGTTGGTAGCTCATGGGCGGCGAAGCGCTGCAGGTCATGCATGTGCATGAGCAGCCAGTCTCCCGCCATGGAGGATACAAATGCCCGATTTGGATCCCAAGGCAAGCGCCGGAAGCGGAACGGCAGCAACTGATACGCCTGAGAGGCGGCAAACGCCTCTGGATGCCTGAACTTGGACATCAGGCGGCAGTCGAGGGCTGGGCCTGGTGTAGCGCTGCCCTGATCAGTTCGAGTTGAAGCCCATGTGTTTCGGCCCGGACGGACGCTCTGATGCGTTCATCGAGCAGATCACGGGAGAACCGTGTAGAGAGGTCGACCGGCAGCGGAGAGCCATCCGTGGTGGAAAAAACCACCGCAAGATCAGCGCCTTGATTCAACAGCTCCACACCAAGCTTGCCCGTGTAGCGATGCGCTGCGCGGCAGACCATGTCATCCGAAAACAGTTGTCGATCAACAATATAATGCGAGCGTTCCATTGCTCATCCCCCTTGGATACGCGAACTTTGCGCCCTACGGGAGAATGTTGCAACTGTGGCAGGGAGGGCCGCGTTTAAGGTGGCCGGGGGCAGGGCCTGGCACAGGTTCATCGGACCATCCTCGGGTGAATGGGGCTGACTAGGGGGTCAAATCAGCCTTCTGCCGAGAGCTAGGGCATCCACGCGTGGCGTGGATCTACACTTGGGCCTCCGTCGTAAGGAATCTCTCCCATGTTCTCTGGAAAGGTCGCGGTAGTTACCGGCTCCACCAGCGGTATCGGTCTTGGCATCGCCACGTCACTGGCACGGCAAGGCGCCGACATCGTGCTGAATGGCTTCGGCGATGCGGCGGAGATCGAACGCATCCGTTCCCACTTGGAAACCGAATTCGGCGTACGGGTCGCGCACGATGGCGCCGACCTTTCGCGTGGCGAGGCGGTGCGCGGAATGATCGACCACGCCGTTGCGAAAATGGGGCGCATCGACATCCTGGTGAACAACGCGGGCATCCAGCACACCGCACCGATCGAGGAATTTCCCGCTGAAAAGTGGGATGCGATCCTGGCGCTGAATCTCTCGGCGGTGTTCCATGCAACGGCGGCGGCGTTGCCGCACATGAAGCAGCAGGGTGCCGGTCGCATCATCAACATCGCATCGGTGCATGGGTTGGTGGGCTCGGTGAACAAGTCGGCCTATGTGGCGGCCAAGCATGGCGTGGTGGGATTCACCAAGGTGACCGCGCTGGAGAATGCGGGCACCGGCATCACCGCCAATGCGATCTGCCCGGGCTGGGTGCGGACGGCGCTGGTCGAGCAGCAGATCACCGCGTTGGCGGAGAAGGAGGGCACGGATCAGGAAACCGCCGCCCGTGCGCTGCTGGCCGAAAAGCAGCCTTCGTTGCAGTTCGTGACGCCCGAGCAACTGGGCGAGATGGTGGTGTTCCTGGCGTCGGACGCGGCGTCGCAGATCACCGGCACGGCGCTGCCGGTGGATGGGGGCTGGACGGCCCGCTAATTGGCGGGTTGTGCGCGCCGCTGCAGCATCGGCAGTGCGACCAGCGTGGCGAGGATGGTGAACAGCACCAGCGACGACCCCACCGTGCCGAAGCCCAGGCCGCCCTTTTCCAGCGGCTTGGTGAGCAGGTCGCCGAAGGTGGCGCCGAACGGGCGGGTGAGTACGAAGGCGATCCAGAACAGGATGACCCGGTTGATGCCCTTGATGCGGGTGGCCAGTGCGGTGAGCGCGATGAGGCTGCCGATCAGCAGTGCGCCGCCGGTGAAGCCCAGCCCGGAATCGTCGGCGAGGAAGTCGCCCAGGGCGGTGCCGAGCGTGTTGGAGAACAGCACGGCGGTCCAGTAGAAGCCTTCGGCGCGGCGCGATGCGATGTTGCTGACCGAGATCGACTGCTCCGACACCCGCCACGCCAGCAGCACCAGCGCCAGGCCACCGGCCAGCAGGCTGGCGCCGGTGGCGTAGCCCAGGCCGAGCGTGCGGTCGAGCAGGTCGGACATCGTGGTACCGGCGGTGCTGGTGGCCAACACCACCGACCAGAACAGCACCGGTTGGAAGCGCTGCGCCGACAGTTGCAGGGCCAGCAGGGCGGCGAAGATGGTGAGCAGGATGGCCGAGCTGGCCACGTAGCCCAGGTTGAGCGTCATCGACAGCAGGTCGCCCGCGGTCTCGCCGAGCGTGGTGGCGGCGATCTTCATCACCCAGAAGCCGAGGGTGACCGCCGCCACTTTGCTGTGCAGGGAATCTGCGTCTGAAGCACTCATCGAAAGTCGCCTGGGAGCCTGTGGGTGATGCTGTGGCGGGCGGCGTCGGAGTGCGGTCGGAACCCGGTTTGGCAGCGGTGAGCGTGGGGCGGGCGTTCAGCAGGGAAACGCGCTACGCTGCCGCCAGCATCCAGGACGGGGAGACAGGGAATGGCCGGTTCGATTCCATCGTTTGCGTTGGTAGTGGGTCTGCTGGTGTTGTCCGCGCCGGTAGCCAGTGCCAACGCGGAGCCGCGGGACGCCACGTATTCCAGCGTCTGCAGGCACGCCGAGTCGGGCGATCTTCTTGGCCTGGAGGTGTCGTTTGTCAGCGAGGCCGATGGCGGCTACGCATTGGTCCAGCGTTACGAGGGCGCAGCCATCGCGCCGGTGCTGATGCGGGTCAAGCAACGCGGGCGTGATCTTGTGCTGGTGAGTGGCGCTACGGATTCCATTGTGTTGCGCCGGGACGGGAAGACCCTGCGGCTGACCTACCTTGATGGCCAGCTGAGCACTGCGGGCAGCTCGTCGGAAACCCTGATCCCATCGTTGGCGGTGTGGCAGGGAAAGCGCGTCGCCGCTTGCCGTTAGCGCGGCGACGCTCCTTCAGCCCGGGCTGGGATGTTCAACTCGGCTTCGCAAACACATCCAGCCCCTTGCCCGTCTCCAGCAGCGACTTCAGGCTGGACAGTACGATCGGCCAGCCCTGGCGGATGCCGGTATCCATGCCGCTGCCCGGTTCCAGCTCCTCATGGGTAACGGTCAGCCGCACCATGTCCTGGTAGGGCACAATGTCGAAGGTGACGCGGCTGTAGGCATCGGGGTTGTCGGCCTGCGAGGCGGCTGCCCAGGTGATCACCAGCCGCGAGGGTGGGGTGCTTTCCACCACTTCGCCGACCAGCTCGACCGAGCGCGTTTCGTTGGCACGCACATGCTGCCAGCGCGAGCCGGGCTTCCAGTCCGACACGTTTTCGTGGCCCCAGTAGCGGCTGGCGATCTCGGGGCGGGTGATGGCCTCGAACACCTTCTGCGGGGTGGAGGCGATGTAGATCACGTGGATGAAGCGGGTGGACTCTGCGGACATCGTCATTCTCCTTCCAGTTCTCGTTTCAGGTCATGCAGCAGGCTCAGGCGCTGCTGCTCGAACTTGCGGACCCAGCGCTCGTACACCTCGTGCAGCGGCACCGGGTTGATGAAGTGCAGCTTCTCGCGGCCACGGCGCACGGTGCTGATGAGGTTGGCGTCTTCCAGCAGGCCCAGGTGCTGGGTGACCGATTGCCGGGCCATGTCCAGGTGTTCGCAGAGCTGGCCCAGGGTCTGGCCGTTGTCTTCGCAGAGCAGGTCCAACAGCGTCCTGCGCGTGGGGTCGGCCAGTGCCTTGAACACCTTGTCTGCATTCATGCGGGGCGTCTTCAGTTCCAGTTGTCGATCCTGACGTCGTGCGGGTTGGGTTGGCCTTTGCCGGTTTCCAGCAGGGCCTTGAGGCTGAGCAGGAACACTGCCCACTTGGTGCTGCAGTGGGAGGTGAATTCGACGCGTTCCTTCCAGCCTTCGTGGGTGAACAGGACGATGCAGTAGTCGCCTTCCTGTTTCAGCGTGAAGCGTGCGTGGGTGCCGATCCATTCGGTGGGGCCGGCGAGGAATTCCCAGAGCACCAGCTGGCCGGGAATGAGCTGTTCCAGCTTCATTTCCATGGCGCCGATTTCCTGCCCGTTATTGGTGAAGCGAACCTTGACCGTGCCGCCGACGTCGCGGTCGCCGTGGCTGTCTTCGGCCCACCAGGCGGCGACGCCTTCGGGGGTGGCCAGGGCTTGGTACACCTGGCTTGCGGGGGCCTTGATGCCGACCCTGTGTGCGATATCCACCATGGCAGGTTCCTCGCGATGGGCGGGCAGGTGCCGTCCTTGGGTGGACTATAGGCAGGCAAATGCCTGCATGTCAAATATGGTTGCGGAGGAGGTTAACAGGCATGGCCTGGCACTGCTGCGGCATTTGGTCGCAAGCGCTCGCAACTATTCCTAAGCGGTGCTGACGCATGCGGCGTTTACAGTGGGGTTACCCCCTCCAGGAAGGAGCAGTGCATGTACTACAGCAGTGGCAACTACGAAGCCTTCGCGCGCCCGCGCAAGCCGGCGGGTGTTGATGGCAAGCGCGCGTGGTTCGTCGGTTCGGGGCTGGCTTCGCTGGCCGGAGCGGCGTTCCTGATACGCGACGGCCGGATGGCCGGTGAGCGCATCACCATCCTTGAGCAGCAGCAGATTGCCGGTGGCGCGCTGGACGGCCTGAAGGTGCCGGAGAAGGGTTTCGTGATCCGCGGCGGCCGCGAGATGGAAGACCACTTCGAGTGCCTGTGGGACCTGTTCCGCTCGATCCCGTCGCTGGAGATTGACGATGCCAGTGTGCTGGACGAGTTCTACTGGTTGAACAAGGATGACCCGAACTATTCGCTGCAGCGGGCCACGATCAATCGCGGCGAGGATGCGCATACCGATGGCCTGTTCACCCTGAGCGAGCAGGCGCAGAAGGACATCATCGCGCTGTTCCTGGCCACCCGGCAGGAGATGGAGAACAAGCGCATCGACGAGGTGCTGGGCCGCGATTTCCTGGACAGCAACTTCTGGCTGTACTGGCGCACCATGTTCGCGTTCGAGGAGTGGCATTCGGCGCTGGAAATGAAGCTGTACCTGCATCGCTTCATCCACCACATCGGCGGATTGCCGGATTTCTCGGCGCTGAAGTTCACCAAGTACAACCAGTACGAATCGCTGGTGCTGCCGCTGGTGAAGTGGCTGCAGGACCGTGGCGTGGTGTTCCAGTACGGCACCGAAGTGACCGATGTAGATTTCGATCTGCAGGCCAGCCGCAAGCAGGCCACGCGCATCCATTGGACCCGCGATGGCGTGGCCGGTGGCGTCGATCTGGGCGCGGATGACCTGGTGTTCATGACCATCGGCTCGCTGACCGAGAATTCAGACAATGGCGATCACCACACGGCGGCGCGCTTGAATGAAGGCCCGGCACCGGCGTGGGACCTGTGGCGGCGCATCGCCGCGAAGGACGCGGCGTTCGGGCGCCCGGATGTGTTCGGTGCGCATATTCCCGAGACCAAGTGGGAATCGGCAACGGTGACCACGCTGGATGCGCGTATTCCGGCCTATATCCAGAAGATTGCCAAGCGCGATCCGTTCAGTGGCAAGGTGGTGACCGGCGGCATCGTGAGCGTGCGCGACTCGCGCTGGCTGATGAGCTGGACAGTGAACCGGCAGCCGCATTTCAAGAACCAGCCCAAGGACCAGATCGTGGTGTGGGTGTATTCGCTGTTCGTGGATACTCCCGGCGACTACGTGAAGAAACCGATGCAGGAGTGCAGCGGCGAGGAGATCACCCGCGAGTGGCTGTACCACCTGGGCGTGCCGCTGGACGAGATCGACGAACTGGCTGCGACCGGTGCGAAGACGGTGCCGGTGATGATGCCGTACGTGACCGCGTTCTTCATGCCGCGCCAGGCCGGTGATCGCCCGGACGTGGTGCCGGAGGGGGCGGTGAACTTCGCTTTCATCGGCCAGTTCGCCGAGTCGAAGCAGCGCGACTGCATCTTCACTACCGAGTACTCGGTGCGCACGCCGATGGAAGCGGTGTACACGCTGTTGGGTATCGAGCGCGGCGTGCCGGAGGTGTTCAATTCCACCTATGACGTGCGTTCGCTGCTGGCGGCAACCGGCCGCCTGCGCGATGGCAAGGAGCTGGACATTCCCGGGCCGGCCTTCCTGCGCAACCTGCTGATGAACAAGCTGGACAAGACGCAAATTGGTGGCCTGCTGCGCGAGTTCAAGCTGGTGCAGGATGACTGAGCCGGCGGAAGGGTGGCAGCCGGTGAACGCATCGGCTGCCCCCACGCTTCACGCGATGCCGTCGGTGGAGCGGCTGAGCTGTTCCCAGGCATCGATGGTGCTGGCCATCGACGCCAGCTTCGCGCGCACCAGTTGCAACGCGTCGCTGCCCAGCAGCAGGTGGCTGGGTGGCGCGTCGCTGTCGATGATCTGCAGCATGGCCTGCGCCGCCTTCAGCGGGTCGCCCAGCTGGTGGCCACTCTTTGCCTCGCGCGCGCTGCGGATGGGGTCAAACAGTGCGTCGTAGTCTTCAATGCTGCGCGGTGCCCGTGCCATCGAGCGCCCGGCCCAGTCGGTGCGGAAGGAGCCCGGTGCAACGGCGGTGACGTGGATGCCGAACGCTGCCACTTCCTTGCCCAGCACTTCGCTGATGCCTTCCAGCGCGAACTTGCTGCCGCAGTACCAGGCGATGCCGGGCATGGTGATGAAGCCGCCCATGGAGGTGATGTTGAGGATGTGGCCGCGACGGCGTGCGCGCATGTGCGGCAGCACCGCCTTGATCATTGCGGCCGGGCCGAACACGTTCACTTCGAACTGGTGGCGCAGCTCGGCCAGCGTGGATTCTTCGAGGATGCCTTCGTGGCCGTAACCGGCGTTGTTGACCAGCACGTCGATGGCGCCGACGCTTTCTTCGACATCGGCGACGAGCGCATCGATGGCATCGGCATCGGTCACGTCGAGCAGGCGACCGAAGGCGCGGCCGGGAGCCAACGCTTCGAATGCCACGCGCGCTTGGTCGTTGCGCACGGTACCGACCACGCGGTGGCCGGCCTGCAGGGCCTGCTGGGCCAGGGCGCGGCCGAAACCACTGCTGACGCCGGTGATGAGGATGAGGCGGGAAGAGGACATGGCGATCAGGCTCGTTGGGGGAGGGCTTGCACGTTAGTGCTTGAGCGATCCGCGCCACAGGCCTAGGATTCGTCCATTCTTGCCTATTCCTCTGGAGTGCTCGTGCCCGTGGTCGATTCCCAGCAGGCGCAGATGCAGGCGCGCATGGTCGGCCTGCTGCAGACCCTGGCGGTGGAAGAGGGCTACACGCTCACGCCGCTGCCCGGGGTGCGCCTGCTGCGCTCGAACCGGCCGCTGGCGCGTACGCCGGTGTTGTATGACCCCGGCATCGTGATCGTCTGCCAGGGCGTGAAGCGCGGCTATCTGGGCGGGCAGGTGTACCAGTACGACGCGCAGCACTACCTGGCGGTGTCGGTGCCGGTGCCGTTCACGATGGAAACCGAGGCCTCGGAACAGGCGCCGCTGCTGGCGATCTATCTGCACCTGGACCTGCAGCTGGCGGCGGACCTGATGATCGAACTGGGCGAGCAGGCCGGTGCAGGGCAGGTACCCGCACAGAGCATGATGTCCAGCCCGATGCAGGCACCGATGCAGGCCACGGTGCTGCGCCTGCTGGAAGCGTTGGCCGATCCGCTGGAAGCCGCGGTGCTCGGGCCGGCGTTGGTGCGTGAGTTGTACTTCCGCGTGCTGACCGGCGCACAGGGCGCTGCGATGCGCGAGGCGCTGGCCATGCGCGGGCGCTTCGGCAGCATCGGCAAGGCGCTGCGCACGATTCATGCGGCATATGCCACGGCCCTGGATGTGGGCCAGCTGGCGGCCGAGGCAGGCATGAGCGTGGCGACCTTCCATGACCACTTCCGCGCGGTTACCGGTACGTCGCCGATGCAGTACGTGAAGTCGACCCGGCTGCATCAGGCGCGGCTGCTGATGCTGCGCCAGCGCATGACAGCCGAGGCCGCGTCGCTGGCGGTGGGTTACGCCAGCCCGTCGCAGTTCAACCGCGAGTTCAAGCGCCTGTTCGCGCTGCCGCCCGCGGCCGAGGTGGCACGCATGCGGCGCAGTTTTGCGGTGCCGCCGGGCCCGGCAGAGGCGGTGTACGTGTCTTCGCATTGAGGGGCACGGAACAGGACGGGCCTGGTTTCCTGGGATGCCGGCCAGCGGCCGGCACTACCGGTGGGGTATTGACTGCGTGTCTACCTACTAGTAGGTTTATGCTCATGAAAGAGTCGCTCTCGCCCAAGGCCCTGGAGATCCTGGCCCACGCCCGTTCGCTGCTGGAGGCCGGCGGCTACAACGGTTTCAGCTACGCCGACGTGTCGGCGCGGGTCAACATCAGCAAGGCCAGCATCCACCACCATTTCCCCAGCAAGGCGGACCTGGTGCGCACGGTGGTCGAACTGTACCGGGCCGAGGCGCGCGAGGGCCTGGCGCTGCTGGACCGGCAGCTGGACGACCCGCTGCAGGAGCTAAATGCCTACGTGGACTACTGGTCGGCCTGCATCGCCGGCGGCACGTCGTCGTTCTGCATCTGCGCGATGCTGGCAGCCGAGTCGCCGATGATTCCTGCGGAGATTGCCGAGGAAGTGCGCGGCCATTTCGAGGACCTGAGCGGCTGGCTGGCGCTGACCCTGCAGAAGGGGGCGGCGACGGGGCAACTGCATCTGCAGGGCTCCGCGGCCGATGAGGCCAAGGCATTCATGTCGGCGGTACATGGCGCGATGCTGGCCGCGCGCGGTTTCGGCGATGCCGGCACGTTTGCCACGCTGGCGCGGCTGGCCATTGCGCGGGTGAGCACCGCCCGCTGAACCCGGTTGTCGGGGCCTGCGAGGTTCGCGGGCCTTTCTTTTGAGCACTAAGCCTACCTACTAGTAGGTTCATAAAATCTAGAGGAGTTTACCCATGTCACACGCCCTTTCCGCCCTCGGGGTGATCCACACCGCTGTCAGTCTGGTTCCGGTGCTTGCCGGTCTGTATGGCTTCATCCGTCACCGCGCCATCGACCCGGCCACGCGTTCGGGCAAGGCCTATCTGGTTGGCCTGGTGCTGTCGGTGGCGACCTCGTTCACCGTGTCCAGCACCGGCGGGCTGAATCCGGGCCACGCCTTCGGCGTGATCGTGCTGCTGGCCGCGTTCGGCGGTGTGCTGGCCGGGCGACTGCAGTTCCTTGGCCGCGCGCGGCCGTACCTGTCGACCTTCGGGCTGTCTTTCAGCTTCCTGCTGTCGCTGGTGCCGGGCGTGAATGAAACGCTGACGCGGGTACCGCTGTCGCACCCGATTGCCGCCGCACCGCTGGCGCCGGTGATCGTGCAGACGCTGCTCGGTTGTGCTGTGGTGTTTGTGCTCGGCTTCCTGGCGCAGTGCTGGAGGATCCATGCACGTGCTGTGCGTACGCGTGGCTGAGAACGCCAGCGCTGTGGATCAGTCGGCCAGCACGGCGTCGGCATCATCGCCGTAGCCAGCCCGAGCGCTGCCACACCGCGCGAAGGCGGCAGCGCTGGCCGGCAGGCCGGTGGCCTTGATGCCACGCCGTGTGTCGCCGTCGAACACCTCGGCATAGCGCTCGGCGGCCAGCATGCCGTCGGGCAGTACGTACAGCAGAACGCGCTGCAACGTGGATTGGCCCGGCAACGGCTGCGCCTGCCGGAACGCAGGCACCTGCACGCGCGCGCTGTGCCACTGTGTCGGCGCATCGGCGGTTTGCCAGCGCACCTGCAGCGGCAGGTCGAGTGGCAGCAGCGCGACGCCGGCCGGGTAGCCATAGGCTGTGCAATCCGCAGGCGCCACCGGGATGTTCTCGATGGCCCTGTCACCGATGTCCAGTGCGATGCCATTGGCTTCCATCCGCACGATGGGCGCGCTGCCATAGTTGTGGATGGTGAACAGCACCAGGCCCTCGAAGCGGCTGCGCTGCAGATCGTCGGCAGTGGAGCCGCTGAGGCGTGCGAGCGTGGGCGCGACCTCCACATGATCGCTGTAGTGGTAGTAGAGATGTACGAGCTCCGGTGTGCCTGTGCGGCCCCATCCGGTGTTGAAGCGTGTGGTGTCCGGATAAGGCTGGCGGACCAGTGGCACGTCGGTGACGGCGCGATCCCCGGACGGCGTGGCGTAGCGATAATGGTCAACGGAACGCTTCAGGCGACCCTCTTCATACGGGAAGGCCCTGTCTGCATCGGACTGCGCGTTGGGGTAGCGGTGGAAGGCCACGAAATGCCCGGGTGTGTCGCCTTGCATGGGCAGGTCCGGGCCAGTGCCGGAGCCGGTGGACGCGTACGGCGCGGTGTCCAGCCACAGGGGCTGCCCGCTGAGATTGATGTGCCGCTCGGCAATCGGGTCACGCGACCCACCTGCCACGGTGGACCACGTGTGCTGCAGGGACTGCC
Source organism: Stenotrophomonas sp. GD04024 (assembly GCF_029837545.1). Classification (NCBI taxonomy): domain Bacteria; kingdom Pseudomonadati; phylum Pseudomonadota; class Gammaproteobacteria; order Lysobacterales; family Lysobacteraceae; genus Stenotrophomonas; species Stenotrophomonas sp. GD04024. The sequence goes on from NZ_JAOEDV010000039.1 coordinate 33,615, forward strand.
ACAGGGGAATGATGAGCATGGCCGCAGCGGTCGGCACGAACATCAACGCATGTACGCGGCCGGGAACACGCCCGCGCTGCCGCACCATGTAGCGCAGCCAGGCCAGCACGAGCACCAACAGCAATGGGAAGCCGACCCAGAGTGCGATGGTGGCCAGCGCCACGACACCCCAGCCCAGGTTGGGAGTGGCCACCGCGATGAGCGAGAGCGTGGCGAGGAGCGTGGCCAACACCAGCGAAACGCCGATTCCGACGCGGTAGGTCCTGTAGGGGCTGTCGTTCATCACCGTTCCATCGGCAGTGTGGGGCGTGCCCCTATCTTGCAGCGATGATGACGGCGTGGAAAGTCGGGACAGAGGGCGCTCAGCAGCCGACCAGGCGATCCGCACCGATGCCGCTGCGATGCTGGCTGCGGTACTCGGTGGGGCTGGCATCGACCTGGCTGCGGAAGTGGCGCCGGAACGATTCCTGCGAACCGAAGCCCGCGTGCTCGGCGATCCATTGCAGCGGCCGGTCGGTGGTTTCCAGCAACTCGCGGGCGAAGGCCACGCGCTCGCGGATCAACCAGTCGATGGGTGACAGGCCGGTGGCGTCCAGGAACTGTCGTTGCAGTGTGCGCTGGCTGAGCGCGGCCTGCTCGGCGAGGCTGCCGAGCGAGTGCGGCTCGCGCAGGTTGCGGCGCATCCATTCCATCAGCTTCGCCAGGCGGCTGGGCTCACCATTGGGAATCGCGCGGCTGACCCGCTGGCTGCGCCCGGCATCGCGCCACGGCGCCAGCACCAGCCGTTCGGCTACCAGGTTGGCCACGCGCGCGCCGTAATCCTTGCGCACCATGTGCAGCATCATGTCCATGCCCGTGGCCGAGCCGGCCGAAGTAATGATGCTGCCCGCATCCACGTACAGCACATCCTCGCGTACATCGACGCGGGGGAAGTCGCGTGCAAGCGCTTCGGTGAGGCGCCAGTGGGTGGTGGCCTGGCGGCCATCGAGCAGGCCGGCCCAGGCCAGCACGAACGCACCGGAGCAGATCGAGGCGATGCGTGCGCCGCGTGCGTGGGCGCGGTTGAGCGCATCGAGCAGTGCCTGTGGCGGGCGCTCGCTGGGTTCGCGCCAACCGGGGATGACGATGATGTCGGCGTCATCGACGCTGCCCAGATCGTAGGGCAGCTGCACCTGGGTGTTGCCGAGCATGCGTAGTGCGCCGGGTTCGCCTGCGCACAGCTGGGTGCGGTACCAGGCCACGCCCAGTTCCGGCCGCACCGGTGCGAACAGGCCGACCGCGCAGCCGAACTCGAACAGCCCCTGGCCATGGCAGGCGACGATGGCGACCAGTGGCGCGTTGGGATCGGCGGGCAGGGCGGGCATGGCTTGATGCTACGGGTGCAGATGCGTGGCGCAGAGTGGTGTGCAGGCATGAGGTGATGCCTGTGGGGCATGTAGCACTGCAGACCGCGTTGCCGCCTAACGCCATGACCAGTGGTCATGTGGATGGCCGGATGTTACGGCTGGGTGACGCGATCACGCCTGTCGTAGCGGATGAACACGCTCTTGAATGGAAGCGTGTTTCCGGCCCATCCCCCACGAGCCCCCATGCCTGCCGCCCACACCCCCGTACTGAGCACGCTTGCTGTCCTGATCGCCGCGGCCCTGGCGGTCTCGCCCAGCCATGCCGCTGAAGCCGATGCCGAACCCGCCACCACCGCAGCGGCCGCCAACGTGGCTGCGTCCACGCTGGATGCAGTGGTGGTGACCGGTTCGCGTACCAGCACGCGCACGGTGAAGAACAGTTCCACGCCGATCGATGTGATCTCCGCCGAGGATCTCGCCGCCACCGGCCAGGGCAACCTGCTGGAAGCGCTGCAGCGTGCGCTGCCTTCGCTGAGCCAGATCGGTGGCTACCAGAGCGATCAGGAGAGCCTGATCCGCGGCTACCAGCTGCGCAACCTGTCGCCGGGCTACACGCTGGTGCTGGTGAATGGCAAGCGCCGCAATGCCAGTGCCTATGTGAGCGGGGCCAACGGCGGCGGCTTTCCCGGGCACGCCTGGGCCGATCTGGCGCTGATTCCGGTTGCTGCCATCGACCACGTGGAGGTGCTGCGCGATGGCGCCTCGGCGATCTACGGCTCGGACGCGATCACCGGTGTGGTCAACGTGATCCTGAAATCGCAGGCGCACGGCGGCGATCTGTCGGTGGAAAGCGGGCAGAGCATCGATGGCGATGGCTCGCGTACCAGCGTGCGTGCCAACGTCGGTCTGCCGTGGGGCGCCGATGGCTTCGTCAACCTGTCCGGTGAGAGCACGCGCCAGCACCATGCAATCCGTACCCGCCGTTACATCGATGGCTACCTGAGCTACCCGGCGGTAGACGCGAACGGCAACCTGGTGGCGCTGCGCCCCAACAACCGGCTGCCGGCGGGAGCCTCGCCGAACCCGGCCGAGGCGAGCCGCAATGCCGAGGCCAACACCATCCTCAGTTCGCCGTCGTATGCGTTGAAGGCCTTCGCGGTGAATGTGGGCCATGGCCTGGGTGAAAGCGCGCAGTTCTATGCCAACGCGACCGGCAGCGACCGCACCGCGCAGGCGATCCAGAATTTCCGCCTGCCCGCGACCATCTTCACCACGTACAAGGCACCAGGCGTGCTGAGCGTGTTTCCGGACGGTTTCCTGCCGGTGCTGGAAACCAAGGAGAAGCAGTACACCGGTACGGCCGGCGTGAAAGGCCAGCTCGCAGGCTGGGACTACGACGCCAGCCTGACCGGCAACCGCAGCACCGTGCGCACCTACACGCGCAACTCGGTGAACTACTCACTGCCGTACCCGGGCTCGCCCACCGATTTCTATGACGGCAAGCTGGACTACCAGCAGGGCATCGCCAATCTCGATCTGCGCCGTGGATTCGAGGTGGCGGCGTTCGCATCGCCGCTGGAAGTGAGTGCGGGCGTCGAGTACCAGCACGAGCAGTACGAGCGTGGGGCTGGGCAGTGGGAGTCGTATACCGGCTTCGGTGCCGCCGCGTTCGTCGGCTATTCCACTGCGGATGCAGTGAAGGCCACGCGCAACAGCAAGGCGATGTATGTGGGCGCGGCGACCAACATCACCTCGCGCTGGTACCTGGATGCGGCCGCGCGCTGGGAAGACCATTCGGATTTCGGCAGTGTCTCGACCGGGCGCCTGACCACGCGCTTTGATTTCACCGATGCTCTGGGCCTGCGCGCGACGGTCAGCAACGGCTTCCATGCCCCCAGCCTGGGCGCGCAGTTCTACCAGGCCACCGGCAGCTGCCCGTGCGGGACCACGCTGGTGGCGCAGGTGTCTTCGCCGGCGGCGATCGCGCTGGGCGCAACGCCGTTGAAGCCAGAGAAGGCCACCAATTACAGCCTCGGCGTGACCTGGGACCCGAGCCCGGCGTTCCATCTGGCGTTGGATGCATACCAGATCGACATCCGCGGCCAGCTCGGCCAGTCCAGCCAGATCGGCTACAACGCGCAGGACCCGGCGCGGGTGACCGACAACAGCGGCACGGTGCTGAGCGCGGCACAGAAGAACACCATTGATGCGCTGCTGGGTTCGGCCGGCATCAGCATCCTGCCCGGTGATGCGTTCTACGCCAGTTACTTCACCAACGTGGGCAACACCCGCACGCGCGGCGTCGAGCTGACCCTGGAAGCCAACCAGGAAACTGCGTGGGGCAAGCTGCGCTGGAGCTACGCGGCCAACGTCGGCCGTACCACCATCCAGAAGGTCAGCGACATTCCGGCGGCACTGCAGGGTCTGCCGAACATCAACCTGCTGACAAAGTCCAGCGAGTACGCGCTGCGCTTCCGCACGCCCAGCTACACGCAGGTGGCAGGGCTGGGCTGGCAGAACGGGCGTTGGCGCTCGAACGTGGACTTCACCTACTACGGCCCGATCAAGCGCCTGAACAACGGCGTGGAGTACAAGCAGCCGCCCGTGCTGGTGACCAACCTTTCCGGTTCTGTGGAGCTGGGTGCGGGCTGGAGTGCGGCACTGGGCATCAACAATGTGTTCGACAAGCGCACCCGCAAGGTGCCCGAGTACGCGCGCAGTGCCACCGACGTGGCCAGCATCGAGACCACGTGGGATAGCGGCGATGTGCTGGGCAATGTCGGCGCGTACTGGTACGGGCGGGTCAATTACCGGTTCTGAGGTTCAGGCCAACGGCAGTCGAGCATGGCTCGACTCTACAAGGGCAAAAGCAGCCGGGCAGGGCTCGGCTCTACATGGGAGCAGTTCATGTCTTCTGCATTGAAGGTGGTTGCTTTGGTCGGGTCGCCGACCAGCTCCGCGACGTCGCGTACGTTGCTGCTGGTCCGGCACCTGCTGGAATCGCTGCAGCAGCGGGTGCACGCCAGCGTGGACCTGGTGGAGTTGGCGCCGATCGCGCGTTCGCTGGGGCAGTCGCTGTCGCGCGCCGAGGCGCAGCCGGAAGTGGAACAGGCACTACAGGCAATCGAGGCCGCCGAACTGCTGGTGGTGGCCGCGCCGGTGTTTCGCGGCTCGTATCCCGGCTTGTTCAAGCATCTGGTGGACTTCATCGAACTGGAGGCATTGGTGGATACGCCGGTACTGCTGGCGGCGACCGGGGGCAGTGAGCGCCATGCGCTGGTGATCGATCACCAGCTGCGGCCGTTGTTCAGCTTCCTGCAGGCGCACACGTTGCCGATCGGGGTGTATGCCACGCCGGCCGACTTCGACGGTGAGCGCATCCACAGCGCTGCCCTGCAGGCCCGGATCGCGCTGGCGGCCGAGCGTGCGGTCGGGCATCTGGCCACGCAGGCTCGCGTGCTGCCGGTGCCGCTTCGGCGCATTGCCTGACGCCATAACCGGCGGCGCTTTGCTTATGGCCAAGGCGCATCTGCATGGCCGGATCCGACCGCCGATTGTCGCCTGGCATCGCTGTTGCCGGCGCTGGCTTCTCTAGCATCGATATCGAATCGGCATTGCATTGCCGGCCCTGATGAGGACGACTCCGTGAGTCTGGACGCAACTGACAAACCCATCCTGTTCCTGCTCGACCGTGAGTTCGAGGACGGCCAGATTCCCGGGCAGCGCTTCTTCTGCCGGCACAGCCTGCTGCTGGAAGGTGCGCTGTCGAGCATCGACGGCCTGGACGCGCAATTGGACGTGCGCCGCATCGGCTTCGCGCGGCCGCGCCGCGAGGTGATCGCCGAGATCGGTGAACAGGATCAGTCGTTGCCGAAGCTGGTGCTGCCGCAGGGCGTACGCAGTGAGCTTGCCAGCGGTGCGCACCAGGATCGCCAGTACATCTCCGGTGCCGAACCGATCCTGGCCGCGCTGAACGGGTTGCTTGGCATTCCCGTGGCCCACCCCTGAGCGAGGACGCGACGATGAGCTACCTGATCAGCGTGTTGGACAAGAGCCCGGTGGCCGAAGGTGCGTCACCCGAGCAGGCGCTGCGCCACAGCCTGCAGCTGGCGCAGCGCGCCGAGCAGCTGGGTTACCACCGCTACTGGTTTGCCGAGCACCACGCCGCACCCACGCTGGCCAGCCCTGCACCGGAAGTGCTGGCGGCGTGGGTACTGGCGCAGACCCGGCGCATCCGCATCGGCAGTGGCGGCGTGATGCTGCGCCACTACGCACCTTACAAGGTGGCGGAGAACTTCAACCTGCTGGCGGCGCTGGCGC